>NZ_DLJI01000017.1:0-81735 GCF_002484185.1 Empedobacter sp. UBA7620
AAATCAAATTAAAAAGTACCTCAGGCGGGACTTGAACCCGCACGTCCTAATGGACACAGGATTTTAAGTCCTGCGTGTCTACCAATTCCACCACCAAGGCAAAATTTGATTTTTGAATTTAATATTTCAAAGAGCGGGAAACGGGGCTCGAACCCGCGACCTCAACCTTGGCAAGGTTGCGCTCTACCAGCTGAGCTATTCTCGCGATTGGAGTGCAAATATATAAAATCAATTTCTAATAATCCAAATCAAATTTGAATAAAATTTTAAAAATATATTTGCACTTATTTTAATTAGTTGATAGGCATTAACATATCAGCTACTTCTTTTATTTTATCTTTCATCTTTTTACGGTGAACGATCATATCAACGAAGCCTTTTTCTAATAAAAACTCAGAAGTTTGGAATCCTTCTGGTAAATCTCTACCAATTGTTTCTTTGATAACACGTGGTCCAGCGAATCCAATTAATGCTCCTGGTTCTGCCATAATAACGTCACCAATTGATCCGAAAGATGCTGTAATTCCTCCGAAAGATGGATTTGTTAAGATTGTAATGTAAGGAATGTTGTTGTCTGCTAATTGAATTAATTTAGCTTCTACTTTTGCTAATTGCATCAACGAAATTGCAGCTTCCATCATACGCGCACCACCAGATTGTGTAATGATAATGTAAGGTGTTTTGTGTTTGATAGAATAATCAATTGCACGAGCAATTTTTTCTCCCATTACAGATCCTAAAGAACCTCCAATAAATTTGAAATCCATACAAGAAATTGTAATGTCACGTCCATGAATTTTTCCTGTCGCATTGCGAATAGAATCTGTCATTCCCGTTTTCTTTTTAATTTCTTTCAAACGATCTTTATAAGGTTTTGTATCTGTCCAATTTAATGGGTCTTTACTTTCTACTTTTGTATCTAATTCTGTGAATTTACTATCATCAAACAAGATATCAAAGTATTCTTGAGAACCAATTTGTACGTGATGATCATCCTCTGGACTTACATACGCATTTGCTTTCAGTTCTTCAGTTTCAATAATTTTTCCTGATGGTGTTTTATACCATAAGCCTTTCTTAACGTCTTTTTTAGACTCTGTAGGCGTTGTAATATTTTTCTTGCTTCTAATAAACCAAGGCATATTCTCTGTTTTTATTTGGGTAAGAATAATCTTAGTGAAAAGATTATCCTAAAGTATTAACATTATTTAAATCGTGGAAAGCTTGGATTAATCTATCTTTGAAAGTAACTTCTCCAGCTCTTAACCACACGCGTGGATCATAATATTTTTTGTTAGGAGATTCTGGACCTTCTGGGTTTCCAATTTGCCCTTGTAAATAAGCTGCATTTTCGTCAAAATATTTACGAATTCCTTCCATAAATGCATATTGTAAATCTGTATCAATATTCATTTTGATAACTCCGTAGCTAATTGCTTCTCTAATTTCTTCTAAAGTAGAACCAGAACCTCCGTGGAATACGAAGTTAACAGCGTTGTCTACACCATATTTTTCGTTGATGTATTTTTGCGAGTTATCTAAAATTTTAGGAGTCAAGACAACATTTCCTGGTTTGTAAACACCGTGTACATTACCAAATGCTGCAGCAATCCAGAAATTATCAGAAATAGATTTTAAGTTTTCGTAAACGTAAGCAACTTCTTCTGGTTGAGTGTATAATAATGAATTATCAACATTAGAATTGTCAACACCATCTTCTTCACCACCTGTGATACCTAATTCCATCTCCAAAGTCATTCCAACTTTAGACATTCTTTCTAAGTATCTTTTGCACGTTTCTACGTTTTCTTCTAAAGGCTCTTCAGATAAATCTAACATGTGAGAACTAAATAAAGTCTTTCCGAATTTATTAAAATGTTCTTCGTTAGCGTCCATAATTCCATCAATCCAAGGCAATAATTTTTTTGCACAATGGTCTGTATGTAAAATTACAGTAGCTCCGTAAGACTCAGCTAAAGTGTGAATATGTTTTGCTCCCGCAATAGCACCTTTGATAGCAGAAAGTTGATTTTCTCCTTTTAATCCTTTTCCGGCATTAAAAGCAGCACCTCCGTTAGAAAATTGAATAATAACTGGAGAGTTTACTTCAACTGCAGCTTCCATTGCAGCGTTAATAGTATCTGAACCGATGACATTACACGCTGGTAAAGCGTATTGATTTGCTTTTGCATCATTGATAATGTCTTGAACTAATGAACCGGTAGCAACACCGGCAGGAAATTTTCTGCTCATTATGTTAGTATTTTGTGAAACAAATATAGATGTTTTTTTAGAAAGGATAATTAATTCCGAAGTGGATTCTTGGTTTAAGCAAATTAAAATTGTCAAATTGCCAGCGATCACCTAATTCATAAGAAGGGTCATAAATTTTGTAACCCAAATCAAATCTTACAATTGCAAACGTACCAATGTGATAACGGAAACCTAATCCAGAACCAATTCCGAATTCTTTGTAAAAATCTTTGAACTTAAATAATGTTTCTGGACGATTTTTATTAACACCCCAAATATTACCAGCATCAAGAAAATATGCACCTTCCAAACTTCCAAAAAGATTGAAGCGATATTCAGCATTGAATAATAATTTCATGCTTTCGAATTCTAAACTTTGATTTTTAGAATCGATACGTGGTTTACTTCCAGGCCCCAATGTTAAAGGAGCCCAACCACGAACATCATTTGCTCCTCCAGCCGAATAACTTCTTACAAAGGGTGCAACATCTGAGTTTCCATATGGTTGAATGATTCCGAATAAGAAACGTCCTGCTACGCTAGAATTTGAATTTAATTTGAATTTTCGTCTAACATCCACATCAAATTTTACGAATTGAGAATAAGGAATTCCAAAGATCAAACCTGCTTGATTTCCTTCTCGATCTGGTTCTGCTTTATTAAAACCAAAAGCCTTGTCTAAACCTCTTAATACATTTCCTGCTAATTCAATTCTCGCTTGAATAAACCAAGGATTACTTTTTGGTCGAAATGAATTTTCTTGATTAAATGTAAATTGATAGATAAAAGAGTTGATTAACACATTTTGAGAAATATTAGCTTTTCTATATAACATATTCTCAAAATCAACATACAACTTTGCATCTTCTCCTGTTAATGAACTTTGGAATCCTTTGTCAGCTTCGATTGCGTCTGTTAATTCATCGTCCGTTACATAAATTGGTGCATTAGGATTGTATGCGTAATATAAATCTTTTACTTCGTTTTTTGTATTATTATCTTTTGTAAATACTTCGTAATAGCGATCTTTTTTACGATTACTAATAAATTCCGTATTAAACAAAGAGACTTTGTGTTGAAACTCCGAACTCGAAATATCCATATCAAAACCAAAACCATAAGTCGTTTTGTCTAAACCTACATTTTTTTGCGTACTTGCATTCATTCTAATAGCAGATTCGGCAGTAAAACGTTTTGGTAAAATATTATCAAGATTAATTGGTGTCAATAAATAAGGAAATTTCAACTTTGTTTCGATAGCGATTTCATAAGCATTTAAGAATGCTTTATTCATTGAGAAATCTTTGTTGACAGAACCTAAAGTTCCTTTCAAAGTTGTTTCTAAATTTTCTCCTCCTCCAAATAAATTTCTCGAAGTTAAAGTCATTCCGGGAGAAATTGCAAAGTTCATGTAGCGAGAAGCATAACTTTCGACAAAGAGATTCAAGTCATATTTCTTTTTTGGCGTAAAGAAAACGTCTACATTTAGGATAGAATCTTGTTTATTAATTCTGAATCCATGTAAGTTAATATTTTCTTTCTTGAAAATATTACGTTTTGTCTGAATTTCTTGTCGTTGACGATACAGTTGACCTGGACGAATTACAAATGCATCTGTAAAATATCTTGGTCGATATTCTGGTTCTTTTGTATATAAAACGTTATAATCTTTATATTCTTCTTTGATTAATTTACTTTCATCATCAACAAAACTGCGAGAATCTGCATAAATGTTTATCTTCCCAAAACGGTATTGCGTAAAAGGTGTAATACTATCCGTTTTCAACGAATCTTGAATATATTTATCAATAAACATCGTTACATCAAGACGTTTGTTACTTTTTAATGTATCGGCTTCAAAATATAAATCTTCGCCCGAATCATTGAAATCATAGTAGCCTCTATTCTTTAACAAATCGATGATACGATCGCGTTCTTCTTCAAATTTGTCAAAATTATATTGATCTCCGGGATGCAAAACAGTTTGTTTCCCAATTGGAGAATTAAGATATTCTTCTATTTTTTGATCAGATATTTTTTGATCATATGTTTCGATATAAGAAGGTTCACCTAACTTAATATCATAAATTGTTTCTGCTTTTTTTGCAACAGAATCTTTATCATAGGAAACAGCTACTTTCGAATCGAAATAACCTTTATCATGAAATAATCTATTTAAGTTCTTTGCTGAAAATTCTGATTGTTGTTCATCCAACAAAACTGGCGCTTCACCTTGACTATAATAAAGACGTTCTTTCCATAAACTGTGCCCAACATATTCGCTCAGGTTATTCTTCGTTAGTAAACTATCCAATAATTTCTGGTTACGAACCGAAGCATCTTGTCTATAATATTCCTGAAAAGTTTCATCAAATTTCGCAGGAGACCAATTGTAAACCCATTGCCAAAGAGGGAAAATACCAAGGAACTTACCAGCTGGCTTTTGTTTCACATAATCACTTAAATCTTTGTTGATTATAGTTTTTTTCTTCTTAATATCGGGATCCTCTTTATCGTAGATAAATTTGTTCTTTACAAACAAATATTCTCCTTCAGGAACTTTCTTAGTTGTACTACAGCTATAAAAAAGTAATCCTAAACAAGAGATAAGTGTTATATTTGTTGTAATTTTTTTTTGCATAAATATGTTATCAAATAACGTTATTAAGATAATAACTTCTCTGGGTTCTAAAAAATATAGACAAAAATATAATTTGTTTGTCGTAGAAGGTGTTAAAAATATCGGGGAAGTTATAAAAAGTTCTATAAATATTAAAGAATTATTTATAATTGAAGACTTTTGGCCAGAAGCTACACACATCAAAAAGACTTTTATTGAAGAAAAAGATTTGAAAAAGATCAGTTTCTTAACTACTCCGAATGTAGGTTTAGCACTTTGTGAATTACCTAATTATGATGAAGATATCAAGTTAAATGGTTTGAGCATTGCCTTGGATGATATTCGCGATCCAGGTAATTTAGGAACAATTATCCGCTTGGCTGATTGGTTTGGTGTAGAAGATATTTTGTGTACCAAAGAATCTGTGGATATGTACAACCCAAAAGTTGTGATGTCGACAATGGGATCTTTTACAAGAGTCAAAGTTCATTACATCGATTTGGAGAAATACTTATCTGACTATAAAGGAAATATTTTCGGAACTTTTATGGAAGGAGAATCTATTTATGAACAAACACTTCCACAAGAAGGTATCTTGGTGATGGGGAACGAAGCGAATGGAATTTCACCAGAAATAGAGAAGTTAACGACAAATAAACTAAGCATTCCGTTCTTTGGTAAAAATGGTTCTACCGAAAGTCTTAACGTAGCCGTAGCAACAAGTGTCATCTTAGGCGAATTTAAGTCTCAACTTTCTCACAAATCATAAAAAAAACTTAATGTTTCTAAACGGGTAACTATTCCACAAATAAATATATACTTTAGTAGAAACAAACAATTAGATTAAGAAAAAACACATGAAATATGTAGCGGTTGTTCTTGCTTCTGCAATGCTGTTTATGGGAAGCTGTAGCAAGAAAAACGAACAAAAAGAAGAAGTTAGAAAGAAGGATCCTCATGCTTTGCGCTATGATTCGTTGGATTGGAAAGCAGATTTCAAGCCAATGAAGTACACACAAGCAGAACTTAATGACTACAGAAATAAACTAAACACTTATTACAAAGACTTTTGGGTTGACGGAAAAGTGAGCGGAGGTTTGTTGGTTGTGAAGAATGGGCAAGTACTTTTAGAGCAATATCAAGGGATGGCAGACGAAAGACATAAGCGTCCAATCACTGCAGAAACACCTATTCACATCGCATCTATCTCGAAAGTTTTTACCTCAATGGCGGTTCTTAAGCTTGTAGAAAAAGGTAAAATCAAATTAGATCAAAAAGTAAATACAATATTAGAAGGTTTTCCTTACGATGATATCACGGTTCGTAATTTGCTAAATCACCGCAGTGGTTTGCCAAATTATGCCAACGTTTTGTGGAATAACAAGAAGGTAATGATGGATCGCGAGAAACCAATTTCTAATCAAGATGTGTTAGATATCTTTAGAGAATTTGACGTTAAACAAATTCGTCCCGCAGACAAAGGGTTTTATTACTCGAATACTAACTTTGCTTTTCTTGCTCTTGTCATTGAAAAGATTATGAAAATGCCTTATCCGAAAGCAATGAAATACATGGTTTTTGACCCTCTTGAGATGAATAACACCTTTGTTTTTGAGTATGATCGCGATAAAGATACAGTAGCTCGTTCTTACAAATACAATGGTTACGAGTGGGCTTGGGATGATTTTGACCGCACGTATGGAGACAAAAATATCTACTCAACGCCAAGAGATCTGTATAAGTTAGATGTAGCCATGTATTCAGATGATTTCTTACCGAAGAATATTAAGAAAAAAGCTTTCCAAGGATATAGTTACGAGCAGAAAGGTTTCAAGAATTATGGGCTTGGAATGCGTTTGTTAGAATATGACAATGGTAAAAAATTATTGTATCACAATGGTTGGTGGCACGGGAATAACACCGTTTTTGTACACGATGTTAACAATCAATTTACGGTAATTGCATTAGGAAACAAGCAGAATAAGAATATATATAGTGCATTTAAATTGGCTGGACTTACAGGAACTTATCCGCTAAAAGCACCAAATAAAGATTCGATGAGATTGCATCAAAAACCAATTGTACCAAAAACAACAGCAAAACTTTCGACCAAAGTTTCAAGATAATAGCAAGGCTTTCTTATATAAGAAAGCCTTTTTTATTTTTATGATATAATGTATTTTATTGATAATCAATAGTTTTATTTTGTTAATTAAATATAAAGTATTAACTTAGAGATAATTAACTATTAATATGTAAATACTTTTAATTATGGCTGTAAAATACAACGTTATTCAGAAGGCTTACCCAGGAGATCCTATGGCGCCTAAAAAGTTCTACGCAAATTCTATTGCAGATGGTGAAGTATCACTTCGAAATTTGAGTAAAGAAATTGCGCAAACCTCATCTATTAGTGAGAGTGATGTATATGCAACATTGATTGATTTGGCTAAAATGTTATCAAAACATTTGTCTGATGGAAAGATTGTTCGCTTAGGAGATTTTGGTTCTTTTCAAATAAGTATAAGTAGCGAAGGAATGGATGCAATGAACAAAGTAAATTCTTCTTCTATAAAAAGTGCTAAAATACTTTTTAGACCTGGTATAGATTTACGAGATACTTTAGCTACTTTAAAGTATGAGAAAAAGAAATAGTTGAGATAATTTTTCTAACTTCTAATTGAAGTAAATAAAAAACGTCAAGTGGTTTTCATTAAAATCACTTGACGTTTTGTTTAAAACCTCCTTAGGTTTTATATAAAAGATAAGGAGGTTTTATAAAAAGTTTATTTATATCTCAATTGAATAATCATTAACAACATAGAAACATAGACTATGAAAACTAAAAAATATTTAGATGAATTAACTTATGAAATAATAGGTTCTGCTATAGAAGTTCATAAAATAATGGGTAGAGGATTATTAGAAAGTGTTTATCATCAATGCTTAAAAGAAGAGTTGAATCATAGGAAAATAAATTTTCTCACAGAAATGAAGATTCCAGTTGTCTATAAAGAAAAACTACTTGATCTTGATTTTCGTTGTGACCTCTATGTAGAAAATAGTATAGTTGTTGAGTTAAAAGCTGTGCAAGATATTGTTCCTGCTTATGAAGCTCAATTATTAACTTATATGAAACTACTAAAATGTCCAAAAGGAATATTAATCAACTTTAATTGTTTTAACATA
Source organism: Empedobacter sp. UBA7620 (assembly GCF_002484185.1). Taxonomy (NCBI): domain Bacteria; kingdom Pseudomonadati; phylum Bacteroidota; class Flavobacteriia; order Flavobacteriales; family Weeksellaceae; genus Empedobacter; species Empedobacter sp. UBA7620. The sequence goes on from NZ_DLJI01000017.1 coordinate 8,063, forward strand.
TTTAATGAAGGACAAAAAACGTATGTTAATGAGTTTTTTACTCATTTTCCAAATTATTAAACCGATGTATTTATATTGTAAAAACAGATAGGTTTTAAATTTTGTTTTGGTAAAATATTAACCACATAGAAACATAGAAATTGATTAATTGTGATTTATTTATAAACTTTCAGTTATTAACTTAAGTAAAGTTACTGTGAAAACTATAAGTCCATTCTAATATTTCTAAGAATTAAACCTATGTATCTATGTGGATAAAAAAGAAATATTTTAAATTTTCTTTTGGTAAAATCTTAACTACATAAAAACATAGAAATTGATTAATTGTGATTTGTTTATATACTTTCAGTTGTTAACTTAAGTAAAGTTATTGTGAAAACTAAAAGTCTATTCAAATCTTTATCAATATTTAACCTATGTCTCTATGTGGTTAAAAAAGATAAAATATTAATCACATAGAGACATAGATAAAGATATAACTTGTGTTTTAAATTATTTAAAAAAAGAAAATATAAAACTTTATAAGCTTCTTACTGCTTAATATCCATAATATCTCTTAATACATTTCCAAAGATATTAAACCCAAGAACCAATAACATAATGGCTAATCCCGGTAGGATAGCCAAATGTTGTTTCCCTAAAATAATATGATTATAATGTTCTTTGATGATGTTTCCCCAAGACGGAGTAGGAGGTTGTGCACCAATTCCAAGAAAACTAAGACCACTTTCTACTAAAATTGCCGAAGCAAAATTGGCAGCAGATATAACGATAATAGGAGCAATGACATTAGGTAATATTTGGTTGAAGATAATTCTTGTGTCCGAAAATCCTAAAGCTTTTGATGCTTCTACGAATTCTTTTTCTCTGTACGATAGGAATTGTCCACGAACTACACGTGCAACTTCTACCCACATCGTTAGTCCAACTGCGATAAATATCTGCCAAAATCCTTTTCCAATAGCTAAGGTAATTGCAATAACCAATAGTAATGTTGGGATAGACCACACAACGTTTATCAACCACATTATTATGTTATCTGTTCGTCCCTTGTAATAACCTGCAAGAGCGCCCAAGGAGATTCCGACAATTAAAGAAATGAAAACAGCGATAAACCCGATAAGAAAAGAAATTCTTGTCCCGATGATTAATCTAGAATAAAAGTCTCTTCCGTAAGAATCTGTTCCAAGTAAATAGGTTTTTGTATAGATAAAATCTTTCTCTATATCTTGCGTTTTGATGTTATGCTTTGTCCAAGTTGACACATCTATCTTTATTGCTTCACCACTTAGTCCGTTTCCTATATATGGAACATAAGTAATGCTTTGTCCATCTCTTTTGTAAGATGTAATACTTATTTGTTCGGTATCGATCTCTTTCCCGAATATAAAATCAGAAAAGTTCGTTTTTCCTGAATAATTAGGTAAAGGGATTTCGATTGTTTTTTGCTGATAACCTATAGGTGAATATGCAATGGTTAGGTCCTGTCTGTTTGCATTTTCCGTTTTGTCGGACGCAAACACATAAGCAAAAATAGAAATGATTGCAGCTAATACTATTACACTAAAAGAAAGAACACCAAGGGTGTTCTTTCTTAATTTATTGAATACAATATGAGAAAATGAACCGTTTTCTTGTTCCATTATTTAATGTCTCTTAAAACGTTAACAGCTTCGTTTAAATAAAAGTCTTTTTGCATTCCTTTGAACCAATTGTTACGTTTAGCTTTTAGCACAGTATCTGTTTTTGTAGTTGCCAAATCGTTTTGATTCATTGTAAATTTGAAATTGTTTTTATACTTGTCTAAAGTTTCGAATTTCTTGATTTTATCTTCGCGTGTTTTACGGTACGTTTTGTAATCTTCTAAGTTCAAAGGAATCTCTTTTACATCTTCCATTGATTTGATGAACTTGAAACTTTCGTTCATTAATGCTAAGTGTGCATTGTTTGCCAAACGAGTTTTACTGTTCGCTTTAATCTTCGCTAAATCGAAAGCAGAAGGCCATTTTGCAATAACCAAAGGTTTGATTTGATCCCAGTTCAAGGCTTCTGGACGAGAAGCTTCGCTGATATCTTCGTAAGTGAATTGATCAACTAATGCAATGTCCGACTGAACACCTTTCAATTGTGTAGAACCTCCGTTTACTCGATAGAATTTTTGTATTGTTAACTTAATAGCTCCTAACTCATCACTTCCCGACTGACGATCTAAAGGCAAGATTGTTTGTACAGTACCTTTACCAAAGGTTTGCGGTGAACCCACAATAACAGCGCGGCCATAGTCTTGCATTGCTGCTGCAAAAATCTCTGATGCAGATGCAGAAAGCTCGTTAACCATTACTACTAATGGCCCGTCGTATGCGATAGAATTATCTTTGTCTTCGTGAATTTTAAGCATTCCGTCCGAACGTCTCACCTGAACAATTGGTCCTTGATTGATGAACAATCCAGAGATTTTAACTACCTCTTCAAGAGAACCACCTCCATTATTTCTAACATCGAAAACAAGACCTTTGATGTTTTCTTTCTTCAAGATTTCAATTTCTTTCTTGATATCATCCGAAGGGTAACGTCCGCCTTCTTTTCCCATTGGCGTGTAGAACTCAGGTAAATAGATGATTCCGTATTTATCTCCTTTCTCGTCCGTAATAACAGATGAGCGAGCAAACACTTCTTCGGATTCAATTACTTCACGAATCAAAGAGATTGTTTGTTGAGAACCGTCTTTTTTCTGAATAGTTAAGACAACTTCTGTTCCTTTCTTCCCTTTAATCAAGCGAATAGCATCGCTCAAAATCATCCCAACGATGTTTTTAGCTTCACCATTTTTCCCTTGTGCAACTTTAATGATCTTGTCACCAACTTCTAATTTATTGCTCTTCCAAGCTGGTCCGCCTACAATTAATTCAGCAATTGTAGCGTAACCTCTTTTGTCTTGTATTTTGGCTCCAATTCCTTCCATTTGTCCAGACATTTCGAACTCGAAATCTTCTTTACTTGTTGGAGAAAAGTATGTTGTGTGCGGATCGTATTGTTCTGTAAACGAGTTCATGTAAATAGAAAAATAGTTCTCGCGTTTTGTCTGCTTTATACGACGGAAATAATCAGAAATTAAGTCTTTAACTTCTTCACGCGCCATTTTTTCTACTTCTGCAAAAGGAGTATCTTTTGTGATTTTCTTTTTCTCATCTGCCAAAGGATCTTTTACAGGTTTTATAGAAGAAGAGTTGTCTAATGTATCTTTCTTTTGACCTTTTAATTCGTCTTGCATTGAAATGATTTCTAACATCACGTTATATTTCAAATATTTGCGCCACAAATCTTTCGCTTCGTTCTTATCTTTCGCGAATTTTGATGTTTTATAATCGATGTTGAAATTCTCTTTTTGATTAAAATCAAAAGGTTTTGACAAGGCATCCATCGAATATTTTTCAGCTTCAGCAATACGTTTGTAGATTGTATCAACAGTAGAATTGTAGAAACCTAAGTTTTCTGATTTGTAATAATCATCTAAATTGTGATAATCTTTTTTGAATAGATCATAATCAGATTGCAATAAAAAACGTTTGCTTGGATCAATGTATTCTAAATATTTATTGAAAACATTTTCCGAAAATTTATCATCTACAGTAGCAGGTTTGTAATGTAGGTAAGTTAGGGTGTTTCGTGTATTTTTTACGATTAACTTTTCTCTTTCTTCATCTGTGTCTAACATGGGTTTGCAAAAGCAAAAAGCAAGCAAACTCATTGATAAAAACGATAGTAATACATACGTTTTTTTAATTAACATATTGCGTTGGTATTATATAAATTAATAATTTAAGACTCCTTCAAATATAAAACAAAAAAGAAATTAGAAGGAAGTTTTTTACATTTGTAAAAATGATGAATAAAAGTAAGAATAAAATATGGAAAGACCGCTAATTTTAGTTACAAATGATGATGGAGTAACTGCGCCTGGAATAAGAGCGTTGATAGAGATTGCAAAAGGATTTGGAGAAGTTTATGTTGTTGCGCCAGATAGTCCGCAAAGTGGAATGGGACATGCGGTGACAATAAATTCGACATTGTTTTGTGATGAAATAGAAGTTGATGAAGATGTAAAAGAGTATGCGTGTTCTGGAACGCCAGTGGATTGTGTGAAATTGGCTGTTTCGCAAATTTTGCCTCGTAAACCAGATTTGTGTATTTCGGGAATTAATCACGGATCAAATTCGTCGGTGAATGTGATTTATTCGGGAACAATGTCTGCTGCTGTAGAAGCTGGAATAGAAGGAATTCCTGCGATTGGTTTTTCGTTGTGTGATTTTGCTTATAATGCAGATTTTAAAGCTGGAGAAGAATTTATTAAAACAATTATTGATCAAGTTTTAAAACATAAATTACCAAAAGGTGTGGTGTTGAACGTGAACATTCCGAAGTTGAAAGAACATGAAATAAAAGGAATAAAAGTTTGTCGTCAAGCTGATGCTAAATGGGAAGAAAAATTTGATAAACGTGAAGATCCTCGTGGAAGAACGTATTATTGGATGAGTGGAGAGTTTAAAAATCTTGATAAAGGTGAGGATACAGACGAACGTGCTTTAGAGGAAGGTTATGTTTCGGTTGTGCCAGTTCGTTATGATTTGACAGCACATCATTTTTTACCAGATTTAAGAAATTGGGATTTGTAGATTTGTTCTAAGTTCTAAGTTCTAAGTTCTAAGTTCTAAGTTCTAAGTTCTAAGTTCTAAGTTCTAAGTTCTAAGTTCTAAGTTCTAAGTTCTAAGTTCGTTTTCATTCTGAACTCGTTTCAGAATCACATGATACAAATTGATAAGAAGCTGAAATAAATTCAGTTTGACAAATCATAAAAAAAAAGGACTTCAATTGAAGTCCTTTTTTTTGTGTTATATTGAAATAATTATTTTACTAATTTTTTCTCAGCATCACGATAAAAATTTTCTTTTTGATCGTTTCCTAACGTTTTGTAAGCTTGAATTAAGTTACGAATAACTTGACGATTTTCTGGTTGAATTTCGTACATCTTTTCAAGGTAAGGAGCTGCTTCTGTAAATAAAGCTTTACGTTTTGCTTCGTTTGCGTTGTAAACTTCTTTCTCTTTTTTAGATGTTCCTAAATTGTTGTTCATTGTTTCAACAATTTCTTTATCTGGTTGCAAAATAGCTAAAACTAAATTGTTGTAAGACTCGAAATGTTTAGGATTTAATTCAATCGCTTTTTTGAACAAGTTTTTAGATTCTCCAGCTTTAGAAGTGTCATCTAAATATAAAACACCTAAGTTGTAATAATTTTGCGCATCGTTTGGATTAATTTTAATCGCTTCTTCGATACGTTTTGTCATTTTATCAGCGTTTCCAGAAACTTGGTAAATTCCAGTTGCGATATTGTTGATGTCAGCATCTTTTGGATATTTTGTAGTTGCTTCTTCTACGATTGCATCATATTTTTTTGCATTATATAATCCATTAAGAGCTAAAACATACATATCACGGTTGTAATCTTTTGTTTGATTAGCTGATTTACCTGTGAATCCTTTTGCTGCTAATTCTTTCAAAATCGTTAACGATTTATCGTAATCATTTGCATTGTAAAAACAGATTGCTGCTTGATATTTGTAGATATCTTCTTTTGTACCTAAAGCTTCAACTAAGTTGAAAACATTTAAGAATTTTGTTCCAGCTTCTGTATATTGTTTAGCGTCCATTGCTTTGTTTGCTGCGTCTAATTCTTTGTTTGCTAAATTAGAAACTTCAGATTGTAACAAGAAACCATATTTTGGTTGTAAAGCAACTTCTTTTGCTTTTGCGTAATTACCACCAGCTGTAGCTTTATCTAAATCAGCTTGAGAATAGTAAAATTCGTCTTTTTTAGAGTCTTTATTTTTGACTTGCCAAACTTTACCGTTTTCGTATTTAGATAATTTTGCTAAATCTTGACTTGCTTTTGTAACGTCACCTTTTGCTAAGTTTTCTTTAGCTGATTTATTGTATTTTTCAGCTAAAACCGTAGGTTCTGTCGTTAATTCTTCTGTGTTAGTTTGAGCGAATGATGTTGACATTGCTAAAACTAATCCTAAACTAAATAATAATTTTTTCATTGATTATTCATTATTTGGATCCTCAGCAGGCGTTTCTTCTGCTTGAGTTTCGTTGTTTTCGTTTGTGTTTTCTACAACAATTGGATTTCCTTCTTCATCAAGTTCTACTTCATCCTCCAATTCTTCTTCAACCTGTACTTTTGCAATTGCTGCAATTTCGTCGTTCTTTTTCAAGTTAATCAATCGAACACCTTGCGTTGCACGACCCATTACACGAATTTCATCTAAACCAGTTCTAATTGCAACTCCAGATTTATTAATAATCATTAAATCATCTTCGTCTGTAACAGCTTCAATCGCGATTAATTTTCCAGTTTTATCAGTAATATTAAGAGTTGTTACACCTTTACCGCCACGATTCGTTTCGCGATAATCTTCGATAGAAGAACGTTTTCCGTAACCTTGTTCAGAAACAACTAATACAGTTTCTTTTTCTACATCAGTCACAACAATCATCCCGATAACCTCATTATCTGGTTGATCTCCTAAATTGATACCACGAACTCCAGAAGCAGTACGACCCATTGGACGAACTTTTTCGTCTTCGAAACGAATAGCTTTACCATATTTAGAAGCGATCATGATTTGAGATTTACCATCTGTTAATAATGCTTCTAATAATGTATCGCCTTCACGAACTGTAATTGCGTTAATACCATTTACACGTGGACGAGAATAAGCTTCTAAAGATGTTTTCTTGATGATACCATTTTTAGTTACCATAATTACGTAATTATTATTTACGTATTCTTCGTTCATTAAATCGTGTGTAAGGATATATGCTTTTACTTTATCATCTGGTTCGATGTTGATCAAATTCTGAATTGCACGACCTTTTGATGTTTTAGAACCTTCTGGAATTTCGTATACACGCATCCAATAACATTTTCCTTTTTCTGTAAAGAATAACATGTATTGATGGTTAGATGCCGAAACCATATATTCTAAGAAGTCTTCGTCACGTGTTGTAGCAGCTCTATTACCAACTCCTCCACGAGATTGTTTGCGATATTCAGAAAGTGGCGTACGTTTAATGTAACCCATGTGAGAAATTGTTAAAACAACTTGTTCATCAGGAATTAAATCTTCGATATTTAAGTCTCCACCTGCGTAATCGATATCTGTACGACGTTCGTCACCATATTTTTTACGAACTTCTAATAACTCATCTTTGATAATTTGCATACGTAAATCTTCGTTTGCTAAAATATCTTTCAAATGATTAATCATTTTCATGATTTCTTCGTACTCTTCACGAATTTTATCAATTTCAAGACCAGTTAATGTACGTAAACGTAAATCTAAAATTGCACGTGCTTGAATTTCTGATAACTCGAAAGCTTCCATTAATCCCGTACGCGCTTCGTCTGGAGTTGCAGATTCGCGAATGATTTTAATTGCACGATCAAGGTCATCTTGTGTTCCGATTACTTTCATGTAACCTTCTAAGATATGAGCTCTTTCTTGTGCTTTTCTCAATTCGTATTCCGTACGACGAACAATCACTTCGTGACGGTGTTCTACGAAATGATAAATCATATCTTTCAAGTTCAATTGCTCTGGTCTACCTTTTACCAAGGCAATATTATTTACACTGAAAGATGATTGTAATTGAGTAAATTTATATAGTTTATTTAAAACAACGTTAGGAACCGCATCCATTTTAAGGACATAAACGATACGCATACCTTTACGGTCAGATTCGTCACGAATCTCAGAAATACCATCTAATTTACCATCTTTTACTAACTCAGCAGTTTTTGCAATCATGTCTGCTTTGTTAACTTGGTAAGGAATTTCTGTAGCAATAATACAATCGCGACCATGTACTTCTTCGAAATTAGTTTTTGCACGTAAAACAACACGTCCACGTCCAGTTTCGAAAGCTTGTTTTACACCATCGTAACCATAGATTGTACCTCCTGTTGGGAAGTCTGGTGCTTTGATGTATTGTGTTAATTCGTCAATTGTAATCTCACGATTGTCGATGTAAGCAATTGTTCCGTCAATAACTTCTGTTAAGTTATGTGGCGCCATATTTGTTGCCATACCAACCGCAATACCAGATGCTCCATTTACTAATAAGTTTGGAACACGAGTAGGTAATACAGTAGGTTCTTGGATAGTATCGTCAAAGTTTAGTTGAAAGTCAACTGTCTCTTTATCTAAATCAGCTAATAATTCGTCTGAAATTTTTTGAAGTCTTGCTTCAGTATAACGCATTGCAGCAGGTGGATCACCATCTACAGAACCGTAGTTACCTTGTCCGTCAACCAATAAGTAACGCAAAGACCAAGGTTGCGCCATACGTACCATTGTGTCGTAAACAGAACTGTCGCCGTGTGGGTGAAATTTACCTAAAACTTCCCCTACAATACGTGCCGACTTTTTGTAAGAACGATTAGAAAAAACACCTAATTCATACATTCCGAATAATACTCTACGGTGTACAGGTTTTAAACCATCACGCACATCCGGAAGCGCACGAGATACGATTACCGACATCGAATAATCGATGTAAGCGGATTTCATTTCATCCTCAATGTTAATTGGGATTAGTCTTTCTCCTTCAGTCATATTGTTTTGTTATATAAGGTGGCTAATATACGAAATTTAAGCTAAAAAAAGACTGATAAAAACAAGATATTTGATGTTTTATGAAAGTTTTAAGGAAACTTTTCTAATCCTTCTAAAAATAGCTTCGTTTGATCTTCGCAAATGATATTGTTGATAAGTTTTAATTGTTATTGTTTTAATTTTCTCTTGCTTAACAAAAAAATGTTTTTATATTTGCACTTCGAAAATTACAAAGTGTAGAACGGAACGCGGTTTACTATTAATTCAGCTTTTTTGTAATTTTCTATCAATTTGATTTTTGAATTAATAATAATAACTGTATATTTGCAACCCATTCGAGTAATGGATTAGAAACTTAGTAAAGATGAGTAAGAGAACATTTCAACCAAGTAACAGAAAAAAAAGAAACAAACACGGATTCCGTGAGCGTATGGCTTCTAAAAACGGGCGCAAAGTATTAGCTGCTCGTAGAAAGAAAGGAAGAAAAGCATTAACTGTTAGTGAAGTAAGAGCTAAAAGATAATCGCTACAATTCATAAAAAATAAGCTTGAAGGTCGTTCTTTCAAGCTTTTTTTTTACATTTGTTTTAAAGACTGTAGAAAGTATGGAAGCTAAAAATGTAATTGAGTTAAGTCAATCATCTATATATCAAAGAAATCATTTAGTATTATCTGACGTTAATTTCACACTTAACGAAGGAGAATTTGTTTACCTAATAGGGAAAACAGGAAGTGGAAAAAGTAGTTTATTGAAAGTGCTTTATGGTGATTTGCCGCTTCAATCAGGACAAGGTTCCGTGGTTGGAATGGATTTGAAATCACTGAAAACAAGTAAAATTCCTGATCTTAGAAGACATTTAGGAATTGTTTTCCAGGATTTCCAATTGTTAACAGATCGTACGGTAGAACAAAATTTGACGTTCGTGTTGAAAGCAACAGGTTGGAAGGATAAGGCTACAATCGATAAACGTATTGATGAGGTTTTAGATTCGGTAGGGATGTTGTCTAAAAAGAAAATGATGCCGTTCCGTCTTTCTGGAGGTGAGCAACAACGTGTTTCTATAGCTCGTGCATTGTTAAATCATCCTGAATTAATTTTAGCCGATGAGCCAACAGGAAATTTAGATCCAGAAACATCAAATGATATTATGGATTTGTTGCTGTCAGTATCGAAAGAAAATAATTGTGCAGTTTTGATGGCTACACACGATTACGAAATTATTCGTCGTTATCCTGCGCGTAAGGTGCGTTGTGAAGACGGAAGATTATTTGAAGTTGCAGAAGCGATATCAGAATAAGATAAATTACACAATATAATTTTAAAGAAAGAGTTTACTTAGTTGTAGACTCTTTTTTTTGTTAAATAATTAACTAATGTATCAAGGTAGAAAACTTCATTTTATAAGTATGGATGTTCCATTTCCTCCCAATTATGGAGGCGTTATAGACGTTTTTTATAAATTGAAAGCATTTCATCAACTTGGGGTTGAGATTTATTTACATTTGTTTGGATTTAACGAAACAGAAAGCGATGTTTTAAGAAAATATGCTAAAGAAGTTTATTTTTATCCAATAGATCAAAAGCCTTATTATATTTTTCAGAAATATCCTATTTCAGTAAAATCTAGGGATAGCAAATTATTGTATGAACGAATTAAATCGTTGAAAGCACCTATTTTTTTTGAAAGTCTAAAAACAACATTTATTTTGAATAAATACAACCTTGAAGGTTATTCTAAATATTTGCGACTACATAATATTGAACAAAATTATTTTTCTGGATTAGCAGAAAGCGAAAAGAATCTAGTGAAAAAAGCATTGTTTTATATTGAGGCAAAAAAATATATTCAATACGAAAATATTATTCATCAGTTTGATGAAGTTTTTACACTCTCTAAATTTGAACAAAATTATATTCAAGAAAAATATAATAAAGGAAAATTTGTTCCTGTTTTTCACGGAAATGAAACTTTTGAATCATTAAGTGAGAAAGGAGAATTTGCTTTATATCATGGAGATTTGAGAGCTTCGGACAATTGTAAAGTAGTCGATTTCTTGATAGAAGTGTTTAAAGTAATTGATTATCCTTTCGTTATTGCTTCAGGTTCTAGAGAGAATTGGGTAAAAGCAAAAATTAAAAATCATCCACATATACAATTTGTTAAATTGAAAGATTTTAATCATTTGAAAAATCTTTTCGAAAAAGCACATCTCAATATAGCGTGGTCTTTTCAGGAATCTGGAACAAAACTAAAAGTGATAAATGCATTATTCAATAGTCGTTTTTCGATAATTAATGAAAATGTGATAGATGATGAGAAAATTAGTGGACTTTGTGTTCAAGTTTCGAATAAATCAGAGCTGATAAAAGCTATTAATCATTTAAAAAATCAATCTTTTTTGGCGTCAAAAGAATATATTGATACGCTTGAATATGATTTGAATGATAAATTGAATGCAGAAATTATTTTGAAACAAATTTTTAATTAACTTTATGATTATGAATAGAAATCAATTTGCAGATATAATTTTACAACGATTAATTGATCAAAAGGAAGAAATAAGTCAACAATATAATAGTAGCAAAGATAAGATCGGTTATTTTTGGGTTGATGATTTATTGCCAGAAGAATTAGCTTTGGAGATAAATCAAGTTTTTCCGCAAGAAAAAGAAATGGTGTTGAAAAAAAGTTTGAAAGAAGATAAATATATTGCAGTTCAAATGGATCAATATCATCCTATTTTAGAAGAAATTATTTATGCTTTTCAAGATGAAAGAATCGTAAATTTGATTGCTGAAATTTGTGAAATAAAACAACCTATTCCAGATTCGTCTTTGTATGCTGGTGGTTTATCTATGATGGGAAATCGTCAGTTTTTGCAGCCTCATTTGGATAATTCTCATGATGCGAAAAGAGAATTGTGGCGTGTGTTGAATTTGTTGTATTATGTAACGCCAGATTGGAAAGAAGAATATGGTGGAAATTTGGAAATTTGGCCAAATGGATTGAAAAATGATCAGATTACAATTTTTAGTAAATTCAATCGATTAGCAGTAATGGCAACGCATAATGATTCTTTGCATTCGGTTTCTCCAATAAAGTTTAAAGGTTTTAGAAAATGTGTTTCAAATTATTATTTTTCTAAAGAACCTTTAAGAGAGACAGATTCCTTTCATGTGACTTCGTTTAGAGGTCGTCCAGAGCAAAAGGTTTTGGATCAAGTTTTACAAGTTGATAATGCTCTAAGAATGGGCGTTAGAAAAGTATTTAAAAAAGGAGTAGTGGAAAATCCACATATTTATAAAAAAGAAGAAAAGTAGATTAAAATTTAATCTACTTTTTTATTTTTTCAAAAATCTCCTTCAATTTTAATTCTTCATTTTCCCAACAAAGTTCGTTTGCAGCATTAGCAAGGTTTTCTTGGTAACTTCTTTTTCCTTCGTTTAAGATTTCTTGTAGTTTTTCAGCCAAATGTTTTGGTTCGTGATTGTCAATCACTTTTCCAACTTTATATTCTTCGACCATTTTTTTGATTTCAGGTAAATTTGTTGCTAAAATTGGTACTCTAGCTTGAATAAAGTCAAATAATTTATTCGGTAGAGCGTAGCGATAGCTTAATCCTAAATCTTCTTCCATACTCATTCCTACATCAGCTAAAGGTGTTATAGTTTTTAAAGTTTTTGGGGGAATATTTCCTAGAAAATGAATGCGATTAGTTAAATTTAGATCTCTTACCAATTGTTCGTATTCAGTTTTTTTAGGCCCTTCGCCAGCAATCCAAAATTGACAATTATTAATGTGTTTAAACGCTTCAATCATTTTGTCAATTCCTCGACTCATGTTAATTGCGCCTTGATACAATAATATTTTATCGTTTGTTGGATTTTCGGGTAAGCGAAAGAAAATTAAATCTTGTTTATCGTTAAGTTTTGTTCGGTTGGGAACATTTCTAATCACAGCCGGATTAGCACCATATTCCTTGCGAAACCAATTGGCATATCCATCACTTACTGTATAAAAATATTTGATTTTTGGAACAAGAAAACGTTCTAAAGTTTTCCAAACTTTTTTTGTTTTAGGACGATTGTGTAATGATGGTAATTCTGAATAAATTTCGTGACTATCAAAAACTAAAGGAATTTTTTTGATTTTACTAACCAAATAAAAAGGAAGTAAACTATCCAAATCATTCGCTAATAAAATAGTTTGTTTATCCGCTTTTTTAAGCAAAGTGAAAAACAATTTGTAATTGAATTCTGTATACTTTTTCATTGTTGATTGATTTTTTTGTTCCATCAAAAATGTCTTGTACGGTTTATTCAATTCTGGTCTTCCGTTTATAGTCGCGCCAATCAATTCTACATCGTACCCAAATTTTAACAAAGAATGGCAAACTTTATCTAATCTTTGATCCGTTTCAATATTATTTAGTACAGCAGATAGGATTTTCAATTTTATGGTTTTTTAAGATTATTTTCCAGGTTTGAAGACGATATAATACGCCTGAACTAAAAATAAAATCGCATTTGGAATAAGGACTGGCCAAGCCTCAATCATAGCAGCATAAATTACAAAACATACACAACCAATTGCATTGATAATGCGGATAATTGTAATCTTCGAAAAAAAGAATGCTAGTACAATAAAGACTGAAGCGAGATAGCCAAAAATATCAGCTATACCAATGTTAGATAAAAAATCCATAAAACGATAAATAAGAATGATAAAGTATAGGCAAAATTATGAAAAATAAGTCGATAACTTTGTGTAAATTTGCACAATGATAGAAACTTTATCAAAGATAAAACACAAAGATTCGCCAAACTTCTTTTTACTTGCTGGTCCATGTGCCATCGAAAGTGAAGATATGGCTTTGAGAATTGCTGAAAAAGTAGTAACCATTACTGATAAGTTAGAGATTCCTTATGTTTTTAAAGGATCTTTCAAAAAAGCAAATCGTTCTCGTATTGATAGTTTTACAGGAATTGGAGATGAAAAAGCATTGAAAATTATTCAAAAAGTTGGAGAAACTTTTGATGTTCCAACAACTACAGATATCCATGAACCTTTTCATGCAGAAATGGCGGCGGCTTATGTAGATGTGTTACAAATTCCTGCTTTCTTGGTTCGTCAAACCGATTTAGTGGTTGCAGCTGCACAAACAGGGAAACATGTTACATTGAAGAAAGGTCAATTTCTTTCGCCAGAAGCAATGAAATTTCCTGTAGAAAAAGTAACAGATTCTGGTAATAGTAATGTTGCAATTATCGAACGTGGAACTATGTTAGGTTACGGAGATTTAGTGGTAGATTATCGTGGGATTCCTGTGATGCAGAATTATGCGCCAGTTATTTTAGATATTACGCATTCTTTGCAACAACCAAATCAAGCTTCGGGTGTAACAGGAGGAAAACCAGAATTAATCGAAACAATTGCAAAAGCTGGAATTGCTGTTGGTGCTGACGGTATTTTTATCGAGACGCATCCAGATCCTAAAAACGCAAAAAGTGACGGAGCAAACATGTTACAATTAGATTTGTTAGAAGACTTATTAACTAAATTGGTTAGAGTTCGTCAGGCAATTCTATAAAAATAATTTTTAAAGAAAATTTATTAAATAATACTTAGTCAAGTTGATTAAGTATTTTTAATTTTTTAGATAATGAATAATTTAATTCAGAAATATAATATTCCAGGACCTCGTTACACAAGTTATCCAACTGTTCCGTTTTGGGACAATGATGATTTTACTAAACAAGGTTGGATTGAAACTTTTCAACGATCTTTCGATGAAAGTAATGCTGAAGAAGGGATATCAATTTACATTCATTTACCTTATTGCGAGTCGTTATGTACGTTTTGTGCATGTAACAAACGAATTACGAAACAGCATTCGGTAGAAGTTCCGTATATTGATACAGTTTTGAAAGAATGGAAATTATATGTGGATTTATTTTCATCTCGACCAAAAATTAAAGAAATTCATTTAGGAGGAGGAACACCAACGTTTTTCTCTCCAGAAAATTTGAAGAAATTAATTGATGGTATTTTTGAATATGCGGATGTTGCCGAAGGACACGAATTTAGTTTAGAAGGTCATCCAAATAACACAACAAGAGAACATTTACAGGCTTTATACGATTTAGGTTTTAGACGTATTTCGTATGGTGTACAAGATTATGATCTAAAAGTTCAGGAAGCGATTAATCGTGTTCAACCTTTCGAGAATGTGAAAAGAGCAACCGAAGAAGCGCGTGAAATTGGTTTTACATCGATTTCTCACGATTTGATTTTTGGTCTTCCACATCAAACAATGGAAGGAATGATGGAAACGATTAATTTGACAAAAGAATTAAATCCAGATCGTATTTCGTTTTACAGTTATGCGCATGTTCCGTGGATAAAAGGTGTTGGACAACGTGGTTTTCATGATGATGATTTGCCTTCACCAGAATTGAAACGCGCATTATATGAAGAAGGAAAGAAAATGTTCGAAGAAATGAACTATTTCGAAGTTGGAATGGATCATTTTGCTTTAGAACAAGATTCGATGTATCAATCGATGAAAAACCATACATTACATCGTAATTTTATGGGATATTCTTCTTCGAAAACACAATTAATGGTTGGTTTGGGTGTTTCTTCTATCAGCGATTCTTGGTATAGTTTTGCACAAAACGAGAAGACGGTAGAAGAGTACGAAAAATCAATAAATAACGGAGAATTATCCGTTTTCAAAGGTCATATTTTATCAGAAGAAGATTTGATTATGCGTCGTCATATTCTAAATTTAATGTGTAATTTAGAAACTTCTTGGGCTGATGATAATATGAAATTTGATGATGTAGATCGTATCAAAACTATGTTGCAAGATATGGTTGACGATAATTTGATTGAATTTGTAGAAAATGGTTTGATCGTAAAAGAAGAAGGACGTCCATACGTGAGAAATGTATGTATGACATTCGATAAGAGAATGATAGATAACGAGCCAGAAACACGCATTTTCTCAATGACAATCTAATAAAATAGATAAATGTTTTAAACTTTATCAAAAAAAGTATATATTTGAATATCTCAAACAATGAAAGAAATAGAAATTCACGGTAAAAAATTTATTCCGTACATCGCTTTTGAAGAAATAGAACACGCCATCAAAAATATGGCAAACGAAGTTTACGAAGAATACAAAGACGAAAGACCGATTTTTGTTGGTGTATTAAACGGAGTTGTAATGTTCTTCAGCGATTTCTTAAAACAATATCAAGGAGAATGTGAGATTTCGTTCTTGAAATTAAAATCTTACGAAGGAACAGAATCAACAGGGAAAATTACTATTGAGATGGATATTCCGATGAATGTTGAAGGACGTCACGTAATTATTTTAGAAGATATTGTAGATACAGGTAATACGTTAGTAGAGTTGCACCGAATCTTGAAAGAGAAAAAGGTAAAATCATTAAAAGTAGCAACTTTATTATTTAAGCCAGACGCTTACAAAAAAGATTTAAAAGTAGATTTAGTAGGAATCTCTATTCCTGATAAATTTGTAGTAGGTTATGGGTTAGATTTTGACGGATTAGGAAGAAATTTACCAGATATTTATCAAATAAAACATTAAAACAAAATGCTAAACATTGTATTGTTCGGACCTCCTGGCAGTGGTAAAGGAACACAAGCTAAATTTTTAGAAGAAAAGTACCAAACTCCTCAAATTTCTACTGGAGACTTATTTCGTTTCAACCTTAAAAATGAAACAGAATTAGGCTCTCTTGTGAAATCTTACATGGACAAGGGACAATTAGTTCCAGATGAGGTAACAACAAATATGTTGGTTGATCATTTAGATAACAATCCAAATGCGCAAGGATACATTTTTGATGGATATCCACGTACAACATCTCAGGCAGAAGCTTTAGATAAAATCTTAGCAGATAAATACGAGAGCGAAGTTTCGATTACATTAGCATTAGTTGTGGATGACGAAATTTTGGTTCAACGTTTATTAGAGCGCGGAAAAACTTCTGGTCGTGCTGATGATGTGGACGAAAAAATTATCCGTGATCGTATTACAGAGTATTACGAAAAAACTGCAATTGTAGCAGAACACTACAAAGCGCAAGGAAAATGGGTTGAGATTGATGGAGTAGGTTCTATTGAAGATATTACCGAAAAATTGAACGCAGCAATTAAAGAAGTTTTATAAGAACAACTTTTACATTATATAGGAAAAGGATTCTCAATTGAGAATCCTTTTTTATTATCAAGCTTCATCTATTTTCATCTTTTAGGAAATTCTTTAAGTTTTCAGGAATTTTTTCCCAGATATGATTAGGAATACCAAGTTCAAATTTTTCAAATAGTTTCTCTTTATTGTTCCAAATTGTTATATCATCCCAATATGTAATAAAAAATGTAGATTCATCTGAATATTCAGAACCATTTACATAATCCATCCAACCTTCTGCAATTAAATTGTTAGAATTATCATAGACATAAATTTCAGAATAATTTTCCAAAGAACTATTAAGATAGTCACTTAGATGACCTTCAATACAGCTATTTGACCAATCAAATTTTAAATTATCAGATTTCACACCGTAATATTTTAAGTCATCAATTAATTGTTCTTCAACTAATTTTCTTAGTTCAATACTCATGGGAGACGATAATCCTAAATTTAAATAATTTGGAGTCATAAACGTTTCTATTTTCCTTCAACCAAGCCTTTACAAATGTTTTTTACAACAGCAGGACCTTCATAAATAAAACCTGTATAAACTTGTAACAAACTTGCACCAGCTTCCAGTTTTTCTTTCGCGTCCTCGGCTGTATGAATTCCACCAACTCCGATAATTGGAAATGCTTTGTTCGATTTTTCAGAAAGATAACGAATTACTTCTGTTGAGCGATTTTTAAGTGGTTTTCCCGAAACTCCACCAGTTTCTTTTACAATTTCTGGATCAGATTTTAATCCTTCTCTCGAAATAGTTGTATTTGTCGCAATCACTCCAGCAATTTTAGATTCTAATACAATATCTATAATATCATCTAATTGCGAATCTGTCAAATCTGGTGCGATTTTAAGTAAAATAGGTTTCGATTTTTCGTTTTGATTATTGTATTGTTGCAAATAATTCAGAATGTACAATAAAGGTTCTTTTTCTTGCAAATCACGTAATCCAGGCGTGTTTGGAGAACTAACATTGACTACAAAATAATCTACATAATCAAACAATGCATTGAAACATTTGATATAATCATCAACAGCATCTTCGTTTGGCGTTAATTTATTTTTACCAATATTTCCGCCAATAATATAGTTTTCACGATTTTTTAATTCTCTAATTTTCGAAACAGCAAAATCAACACCTTTGTTATTAAATCCCATTCGGTTGATAATTGCTTCATCTTCTACCAAACGAAACATACGCGGCGCATCATTCCCAGGTTGAGGTTTTGGGGTAACGGTCCCAATTTCGATAAAGCCAAATCCGAAGTGGTTCAATTCTTCAATATATTCAGCATTTTTATCAAAACCAGCAGCCAAACCAATTGGATTTTTGAATTTAATTCCAAAAACTTCTCGTTCTAAACTTGGATGATTGTATTGATAAAATTTATCTAATAATTTTCCAACTCCAGGAAATGCAGCATAATTTTTTAGATTTCGCGTAACGAAATGATGTGCATCTTCGGGCTGTAATTGAAATAAAATGTTTTTGAATTGTTTGTACATGTTGCAAAATTAATCAATCCTATTCATTATAAAAATATGTTTTGATTACTTATTTTTTGCGATTGATTGTATTGTACCAATTGGCGAAATTTCTACAGTTTTTTGACCTTTTACAACATAAAAATAGTAGAGACTATTGGTATTGATAAGATAAATTTCTTTTTTCTCACCAGAATTGAAAGTTAAGGTCTGTCCATATTTTTCGAATTTTAAATCTCCATTTTTTATTCGTTTTGACAGAAAATTACCACCACCAATTCCAAATCCTAAAAAGAAACAAATTAATAATGCAAAGAAATAATTGATTAGAGTTTTATCAATTATCTTTTCGAATTCTGTATGTGTTAATACTTTACTTTCATCAATTTTGAAATATTTTTTTAAAAATTTCTTAATAAATTTTTTCTCTGGATGTTTCAATGAATATTGTTTGAAACCATAAAGTAGAAAAATGAGAAGAATAAAAAAGATTAGTAAGAAAGGATGTGCGGTGATTTCGGCTATTGGACTAATTAAAATATCCATAATGCTCGAAAATTTCAGAATATTAATATCCAATTGATAGTAAAAAATAGATTCTTTAATAATCCCCATGATGACTAAATAAATATAACCAAAAGGAAGTAAACGTTGTAAATGTTCGTTATTCATAAATCTCCAATCTATTTTTTGCGTAGTTTTATCTCTTTATTAATCACAGAAAGTTTGGCGATTAGAGGCATTAATGAAACAGAAGTTCCACATCCAATAGCTATGAAGGCATAATTACTGGTTTTTATTGCGGTGTAGATAAAGAATATAAACGCAAGAAACATAAAAGATCCAAATATAATTACAATATTTTTTGTTTGTTTTTGAGTTATTAGAAGTTCTTCATCAGTATATTCGGACAGATTTTTGTTAGTATTCATATTAGTGTGTTAATTAATTGAATAAATATAAATAAAAATCTGAGTCATTATAAATTATTCATTCAAAATAGATAAAGCAAGATTTTAATAAACAAATTAGAAATCGTACTTTTGCAGACTAATTAAAAGAAAAAAATTATGCAATCAAATTTTGTTGACTACGTAAAAATAAATTGTAGAGCCGGACATGGAGGTGCGGGTTCAGCAAGTTTGCATCGCGAAAAATATATTGACAAAGGTGGACCAGATGGTGGAGATGGTGGACGTGGAGGAAACATTACGCTTCTTGGAAACTCAAATCTTTGGACCTTGTTAGAATTTCGATTCAAAAGACATTTCCGTGCGCAAAACGGTGGACGTGGAGGTAAATCTCGTTCTACTGGAGCTGACGGAGAAGATATTATTTTGGAAGTTCCGATCGGAACAATTGCCAAAGATGAAGAAGGAAATATTATTGGCGAAGTAACAGAAAATGGGCAAGAATTAATTATTGCACAAGGAGGAAAAGGAGGTTTAGGAAACTGGCATTTCCGTTCTGCAACGCGTCAAACGCCTCGTTATGCACAACCAGGTTTGGATGGTGACGAGCGTCAAGTTACATTGGAGCTGAAAATTTTGGCAGATGTTGGTCTAGTTGGTTTTCCAAATGCAGGAAAATCTACTTTATTATCAGCTGTTTCTGCGGCGAAACCAAAAATTGCAGATTACGCTTTTACAACGTTAACGCCTAACTTGGGAATTGTAGAATACCGTAATCATCAGTCATTTATTATGGCAGATATTCCTGGAATTATAGAAGGTGCGGCAGAAGGAAAAGGTCTTGGACATCGTTTCTTGCGTCATATTGAGCGTAATTCGAACTTATTATTTTTAATTCCTGCGGATACAGAAGATTATAAAAAAGAATATGAAATTCTATTGAATGAATTGAAAAAATTCAATCCTGAATTGTTAGATAAAGAACGAATTTTAGCAATTTCTAAGTCAGATATGTTAGATGATGAATTGGAGGCTGAGATTAAAGCGCAATTACCAACTGATATTGATACGATATTTATTTCGTCTGTTTCTGGAAAAGGAATCACAGAATTGAAAGATTTATTGTGGAAAAAACTACACGAATAACTAATTATTAAAGATAAAGACAAATGTTTGGAAATTTTGGAGACATCATGGGAATGATGGGAAAAATCAATTCATTTAAAGATAAATTTTCTGATTTGAAAAATGAATTAGATGGAGAAATTTTTACAACGACTTCTAACGATGGAAAAGTAAAAATTACAATGTCTAAATTGGCAACTGTAAAAGATATTGAACTTGCCGAAGGAATGGAAAAAGAAGAAATTGAAGATTTGTTAGTAATGACGTTAAACAAAGCGTTGGAACAAGTAAAAACAGAAGCAATTGACAGAGCGAAAAAAACTGCTCAAGAAAACTTACCAAACATTCCTGGAATGCCTTTCTAAGAAGAATTTGAAAAAAAATAAAACCCCTGAAAATTAATTTTCAGGGGTTTTTGTTTGATATCTAATTAAAAATAGAATTATTTAATAATCAATTTTGATGTTGATTGACCTTCATTAGATGAAACTTTTATGATATAAACTCCTGATGGTAAATTTGTATCGATTTGTTTCTTTAAATTTCCAGAAGCATTTTCAGAAACTGAATAAACTACTCTTCCATTAACATCAACAATCTCAATATTTACTTTTCCAGAAGCTTTTTGTTCAATTGTGAATTGCCCATTAGATGGATTAGGATAAATAGTAGATTTAGTTGTGTTTAAATCTTTAGTAGCTAATACTCCTGTCGAGAATTTTTTTACAGCTAAATAAACATTATCAACAGCTTCAATCATGATATAACCTTCTGTAACATCTTTAGCGTTACTAGGCATTTGGAAATTAGCTGTTCCTGTATTATCAACAATTCCTAATTCTTCAAATGTTTTTCCTGCATCCCATGAAATTGAGACTTTAACTTTTGTAGTTTCGATAGGAGCTTCGTTAGTTTTGGCAACATCCCATGTTACATCAAAATTAGAAGCATTAATTGGTAATTTGCTATTTGTTGTGTCTGGAGTAAGAACAACAAAAGGACCAACTCCAGCGGTAGCCATTACTTTTACACTTCCGTTTTGAGTTTGGGGACCTTGTACGTTATAATCTCTCGCAGTAACAGTAAAATCATATGTTCTTGCAACAGAAGTTAGAGATTCCCAAACTACATTTCCTGTTCCCGTGTGTAATAATTTACCTGCTAAAATAGAAGTGAAGTTAGGGAAATATCTGTATGTTTCTTTAACAGGAGAAAAAGATCTAAAGTTAGGACCTGATGTTTTTGTTTCCTTCACTCTACTATTTGCATTTGCCGTAGCACTTGTTCCAGAGTTATTTTGTTCCCAAGTTGTTAAAACAGCATCATTTTCAGCATCAGTAATTTTGGCATCTAATTTAAATGCAGTTCCTACAGGAATTCTGTATAAAGCTTTTTCTAATTGTATGCTTGGAGGAGTGTTTAGAATTGGTTTTTCTACACCACAACCTTTAGTTTTTAAGTTGTTCTGAACTTGAGCTATACTTCTGTATGTGAAATAATCATCAGAATTTGATTGAACATTATAAGATGTAATACCTGCATATCCCATGATCGTCGAGCCACTTCCAGGTTCAACATTAACTCCTGTACCTTCATAAATGTGAGAATAAGTATGATTAGCTCCCATTTGATGTCCAATTTCATGAGCAACATAATCGATATCAAATTTATCTCCAGAAGGAATTTTGTTAGCAGGAGAAGTCATACCACTCCCTTTTCCATCAGGAAATGCTGTATCACATACACATCCAATACACCCTGCATTTCCTCCTCCTCCTTGAGAGCCAAAGAAGTGTCCAATATCATATTTATCTTCACCAAGATTATTTGTTAAATATGTTTGTAATTCAACTTGCCATGTAGATAAATAATAAGGGGCTGAACCATATGTAGGGTGATCTGCCATACCTTGTGCAGGAGCTGAATATGGATCAGTACTTGCATCTGTAAATATTAAATCATCAATATTATCAATGAATTGGAAATTAACTGACATATCTTTTTCAAATACTCCATTTACACGTGTCATGGTATTTGTCATAGCTGCCAAAGCTTTTTCTTTTGTACCACCAAAATAAGCCGAATATTCTCCAGGAACAGAAAGTGCTAATCGATATGTTTTAAAAACTTGATTATTGGCTTTGTTCTGTAAGTTCGAAGAATCTTCATTATTAGCTTGATGTTTTGAAATTAGTTCATTTGTTGAACAAACAAAATTACTTACAGCTTTACTAGAACTATGAACTTCGTAATATGTTGAACCTTCAACATCATAAGATTCAATAAAGTCTGATTTTCCTTCATTTCTAAATATAGAAGAACTCAATCCTAGAGGAGTTACACTAAATCTTAAATAAACAGATGGATCATCTAAACTTTTTCCAACGTATGAGCGAATATTAGGATATTTCTCTTGTAATTTTGGAGATAAGATTGAAGCTTCCCATATCATATATTTTTGAATGCTACCATCAGATGTGGGCATGTCAACAATCACTCCTGATTGATTACTAGTATTTGATGGGGCTAATGTTAATTTGTTTTTTAAAGTATTGATATCCATTGAATATACTTTTGAATTTTGATATTCAGTAGTAATATTTTTACTTTTTAAAAAATAACTAGGTACCTCTTTCCAGTTTTGTGCATTAGCATAACCGAATAAGGAGAAAACTGATAGAGTGAATAAAAGTTTTTTCATTAAATATTGTTAATTATATTTGTTAATTAATGATAAAACTAATAAAATTTTATGAGAATAGCTTTTTATCTTACAATATTTTTAGGAATTATTACTTTAACAGCATGTCAAAAAAATAATTATTCTAACCAAAATAAACAAGAAAATATATTATCTGTAGAAAGAATAGAATCGTCAAGAAAAATGCATTATAACCTAATTGTAGATAAACATGCTGTTGCATTAATTAAAAATGAGAACGATACAATAAGGATCAAAAATACTACAAAAGAATGGGAGAATTTAACAAAACTTATGAATCAAATCTTGTTAGAAAAATTAGATAATATCAAATCTCCAAGTCAAGCTTTTATGCATGATGGTGCTCCAAATGTAGTTTTGAAATTTCAAACAAAAGATTCGACTTATTATTCAAATCCATACGATAAAGGTAATCCAGCAAAAGAATTAAAGAAAATAGATGATTATTTGATAGAATTATCGACTTCTTTATCTAAATAAAATTTGTCTTCCTCATCTAACGATTCCAAATATTCAGCTTTCAAACGTTCTTGTTCTTGGTAAATATCCCATAAACGCTCAGCTTTCGGGTCATAATAATTTTCTTGATCCCATTTCGGAATTTCTTTTTGCGGACCAATATTTCTGAACAGATAAGCGAAAAATGCACCCGAGATAAATCCACTCAAATGTCCTTCCCAAGAAATAGAATTGCTACTTGTATCTGTTTTTAACTGCGGTAAAATTTCTTGAGGAACCATTCCCCAAATCATTCCGCCGTATAATAAAATAATGATTAGTGAAATCGCCATCAAACCACGTTCTTTTCTAATGATACCACTAAAAAATATGAATGAAGCCAGTAAGTAAACGATAGAACTTGCTCCAATATGACAACTTACATTATCATCTAAAAAAGGTGGATTTCCAATGATCCAAAGAATAATTCCTGATAAAATCCAACCAAAGAATATCACGTAATAAGCCAATCTATCGTACATCAAAAGTGCGATAAAGCTAAGAAAAGCTAACGGAAAAGTATTGCTGATGATGTGTTTCCAACCTGAGTGAAATAAAGGCGAGAACAGAATTCCTTTCAATCCAACGAAAGTTCTCGGAATAACGCCGTAACAACTATCTAAATTGTATCCGTTTTGTTGAAACAAAAAGATAATCCACATTGGGATAAGTAGTAGCAAAGGAATTATAATAGTTTTCTTTGGAAAAGGATAACTCATAAAATTGGTTTCGAAAACATCTTTCAATCTTTATTCCTTTCCAGAAATTCTGCCAATTTTGGTCAAATTAAGCTTTTCTACGCTTCAATAATTCTTTTGCGAGCAATTTCCAATCGGTCCATTTTACACCAAGTTGATGATTTTGGATAGCAATTTTATGTTGATAATTCAAATGCTTAATCACTTCTTTATAAGCTTTTATCAAATTAAAATTCGGATCGTAAATATGAGTCGCTTCAGAATTTGCACCATTAATTTCGAGTATGACAAAATTTCCGTTCTGAAAATCCTCTAAGCTTTTTGCTTTCAAATCGATTCGTCCATAATAAAAACCATCAATTTTTTTTGCAATTTGATCTATAGTTTCTTCTAATTTAGATGTCTTTAGAGAGGATCCGTCTAAAAAAGTTGTACCTCGACTATGATTTCCAATTGGTTCAACCAATAATTTTTCATCTTTTTGCAGAACTGAATTTAGTTCGTTTTGAAAACGTTTAAACAAATACTCTTTTCGATAAAAAGCTCTTAAATTTTGTTCGATTAATTCTTTCAATGTTGATTTTCCATCACCTGTAAACGTCAAAAAATCTTTAGCTGTTATAGAAAGTATTTTACCATTTTTTTCTTTTGGTAATCGAACATAGAAAACACCAAATTCAAAGTTTGATTGAATATATTCTTGTAAAATTAAATCGCGATTATTTTGTTCTAAATAATTTTTCCAATCAATTTTATTTCTGATTAATTCAACACCAATTCCACGTTCACCAAGATTTGGTTTCGCAATAAAAGGAAAATCAAACGGAATTTCTTGCGTTGTAAATTCTTCAAAAAAAATGGTTTTTGGCTTATAATTTTTATCAATTTGATTGAGTAAATCAATTTTAGAATAATCAATAAATCCGCCCCATTTCATTGTAGGATTTGCCGAGCAAAAGTAAGCTGGAGCGCCTGTTTGAAAGATTTTATAAATGTACCAAGGTGTCAATGGCGCATAAAATAACCAGAATGGCCAAAATTCGTATCGTGTCCATTTTGTTATTTTCGGATTCATTTTTCTTGATTTTGAAAAGCAATTGTAGAAGATGCAATTCCAAAATTTTGTGGAATTTTAATCGTTGAAAAATGAGTTTCGATCGCAATTTTAATCAACGCAAAATGATGAATGCTATGATCAAAACAATACATTAATTCGCGATAATTTGTGGTATTAATTGTGAAATTCTCTCCGTAATAATTCTGTTTTAGCTGAATTGTTTTTTCTAAATCTAAACGTTCTATTTGTGATTTTAGATGATTCAGCGTATTCAAACTTTCAACAACCGAATTTTCTAAAGCACGATTTCGCTCTCTATCATCATAACAAATACAATTGTTTTTTTGCGCTTGTAAAAAGCACGAATAAAACTCGATAATATGACGAAAATGTTGACCAACAGAAGCACCAGAAATGATTTCTAATTCCTTTTGAAAAGACAGATCGTCAAATTGCAAAAGAATCGATTTCATTTCATCAAAGGAATGCGCTATAGTTTTCTGAATACTCATAATTCTTTGCAAAGATAAATTTTTACATTTGAACTAAATTGAAAAATGAGATGTGTATAATCAGTTTTTACAGAAATGAGGATGAATTTGTGTTGACGCACAACCGAGATGAGGAAATAAATCGTTCTTCTTCTAAAGAGATTGTGGAGCAAAAGCGTTTTGATAAAACTTATTTTTCGCCTGTAGATGAGCGCGCAAATGGAACTTGGATTTTTTATTCGGAACAATATGTTGCGTGTATTTTGAATGGAGGAATCGAAAAACCAATGCATTTCAAAGAAAAATACAGAGAAAGTAGAGGAATTATTTTATTAGATTTATTGAAATATAATTCTGTAAATGAGTTTATTAATTCGGAAAATTTGTCAGGAATCGCACCTTTTACAATTTTTGTTTTTGAAAGACTAACTAAAAATGCTTACCTTTTGTTTTGGAATGAAAATAAACTGAGCGTAAAAGATATTTCGCAAGAAAAAATTGTGACATGGTGTTCGTCGACATTGTACAGTCCTGAAAGAAGAAATGAAATTGATGAAATTTTTAATCAAAATAATGATTTAAAATCCGAAGAAATTTTAGAACTTCACGATGATTTGAAAATGAAAAAAGGTGATTTGTACGATTTTTTAGCAACGACATCTATCTCTCAAATTATTATGAATTCTTTAAGAATTGATATGAAATATTGTCAGCTATTTTGAAATTAATAGACAATAATTCGTTATTTTAAGGAATCATCAAATCATTTCGGACATAGGCATAATTTATGCTATAGTCTATCAGAATAATTATATTTGTTAAAGACAGCTTAAATAATAAAATGAACGATAATTTCTCACAACAAGTAAAAGACGTTATTTCTTATAGTAAGGAAGAAGCGTTGAGATTAGGCCACGACCAAATAGGAACGGAACACCTTCTGTTGGGGATTATTCGCGACGGTGAAGGGAAAGCCATTTCTGTCTTAGAAGCATTGAATGTCGATTTAGACGAAATGCGTCAAAAAATAGAAAACCTAAACCCAGCAAAAGAAACTCCAGGTAATAATATAAAAAATTTGAGTTTGACAAAACAAGCTGAAAGAGCGTTGAAAACAACATTCTTAGAAGCAAAATTGTTTAAAAGTCCGACTGTAAATACAATTCACTTATTATTGTGTATTCTTCGTAATGAAAACGATCCGATTACAAAATTGATGAATAAGTTGGATATTGATTACAATACAGTAAAGGAGGAATTCAAATTTCAATTTCAAGATGAGGAAATTCAATCTCCTCGTGCAGAAAATCCATCTTTTGATGGAGGTGATTCTGATAACGATTTTGAGCGTGCATCTACAAGTAAACCTACTTCGAAAAGTAAAACACCAGTTTTAGATAATTTCGGACGAGATTTGACAGCGATTGCGCAAGAAGGAAAATTAGATCCTGTAGTTGGACGCGAAAAAGAAATAGAACGTGTTTCGCAAATTCTTTCTCGTCGTAAAAAGAACAATCCATTGTTAATTGGAGAGCCAGGTGTTGGTAAATCTGCAATTGCAGAAGGTTTAGCGTTAAGAATTGTACAACGTAAAGTTTCGCGCGTATTGTTCAACAAACGTGTGGTAACATTAGATTTAGCATCATTAGTTGCTGGAACTAAATATCGTGGACAATTTGAAGAGCGTATGAAAGCAATCATGAATGAATTAGAGAAAAATGATGATATTATTCTTTTCATTGATGAGTTACATACAATTGTTGGAGCAGGAGGAGCTACGGGTTCTTTAGACGCTTCTAACATGTTCAAACCTGCTTTGGCGCGTGGTGAATTACAATGTATTGGAGCAACAACGTTGGACGAATATCGTCAATATATTGAAAAAGATGGTGCATTAGTTCGTCGTTTTCAAAATGTGATGGTTGAACCAACAACTCCAGAAGAAACATTACAGATTTTACATAATATCAAAGATAAGTATGAAGCGCATCATAATGTAAATTATACAGATGAAGCGTTGCAAGCTTGTGTAAATTTGACAACACGTTATATTACAGATCGTTTCTTGCCAGATAAAGCGATTGATGCTTTAGATGAAGCGGGTTCTCGCGTGCATATCAAGAATATAAAAGTTCCTCAAGAAATTTTAGATCTTGAAGCAAAATTAGAAGAAGTTCGCGAAGAGAAAACGAAAGTTGTAAAATCTCAAAAATACGAAGAAGCTGCTCGTTTACGTGATTCAGAGAAACAAATAGAAAGTGATTTGAAACGTGAGCAAGCAAAATGGGTACAAGAATCGAAAGAGAATCGTGAAACAGTTACAGAAGAAAATGTAGCGGAAGTTGTTTCGTTGATGTCTGGCGTTCCTGTACATCGTGTAGCTGAAAAAGAATTGAAAAAATTGGCTCAGATGAATGAGTTAATGAAAGGAAAAGTAATTGGTCAAGATGAAGCGGTAACGAAAGTTGTGAAAGCAATTCAACGTAATCGTGCAGGTTTGAAAGATCCAAATAAACCAATTGGTTCATTCATTTTCTTAGGAACTACGGGTGTTGGTAAAACACAATTAGCGAAAGTTTTGGCGAAAGAAATCTTTGATTCTAACGATGCATTAATTCGTATCGATATGTCAGAATACATGGAGAAATTTGCCGTTTCTCGCTTAGTTGGAGCACCTCCGGGCTACGTTGGTTACGAAGAAGGTGGACAATTGACTGAAGCAGTTCGTCGTAAACCATATGCGGTAATTTTGTTAGATGAGATTGAGAAAGCGCATCCAGATGTATTCAATATTTTATTACAAATTTTGGATGATGGTCATGTAACTGATAGTTTAGGTCGTAAAGTTGATTTCCGTAATACGATTATCATTTTAACGTCTAACATTGGTACAAGACAATTGAAAGAGTTTGGAGATGGTGTCGGATTTGGAACTTCATCTAAGAAAGATTCTGCCGATGAACGCGCAAAATCAACAATTGAAACAGCTTTAAAACGTGCTTTCGCGCCAGAATTTTTGAATCGTATTGATGATATTATCTTCTTTAATTCATTAACAAAAGAAGATATCATGAAAATTATCGATATTGAATTGGCAAGTTTAATAGAGCGTTTAACAGCTTTAAATTATCATATTGAATTAACAGAGGAAGCGAAGAATTTTATCGCAGACAAAGGATTTGATAAAGATTATGGAGCTCGTCCGTTGAAACGTGCTATTCAGAAATACATCGAAGATCCAATGGCAGAAGAAATCATCAACGCTGTAATTAGTGAAGGAGATGAATTAATCCTTGACTTAAATGAAGCAAAAGATGGCGTTAAAATTTCTGTAAAAGGAAAAACGAAAGAAGAAAAATCAGAATAATTTCTAAGTTTCTATAATAGAAAGGCTTGAACAAAAATGTTCAAGCCTTTTTTATTTCGGTAACTTTTGCCGTACATTTGCGCTCAGCAAGCCACTTTGTCGCTTCATGTATGTGAAGAGGAAAGTCCGGGCTCCAAAGAGTAAGCATAGCGGGTAACGCCCGTCCGTCGAGAGGCGAGGACAAGTGCAACAGAAAGTATGTACAGTTCGGCTGTAGTGAAACCAGGTAAACTCTATGCGGAGCAATGCCATGTATACCAGCAGTTAAGAGCTACTCGTTCGTTGCTGGGGGGTAGGCAGATTGATATTTTAGGTAACTAAAATACTAGATAAATGACAAAGCATCTTGATTTATTAAGGTGACAGAACCCGGCTTATCGGCTTGCTTTTTTCTATTTTTTGAAGTAAAGACTAAATAATTCTGATGTATTAGAACAATCGTTTTTCTTCAAAATATTTCTTCGATGTGTATCAATAGTATGTTTACTTAAGCCAATTGCATCAGCAATATCCTGACTTGTGTAACCTTTGATCAGAAATTCTATAATCTCCGTTTCTTTTTTTGTAAGTTGTAAAGATGAATTTGTTTTTGAATTAAGAAGATTATTCAATCCATCTTTGATGTTGTAAATATGCATGGTCGGTTTCCCTCCAACCTTTATTTGTGTGATGTCAGTCGCTAAGCAAAAAACTCGATTTGGTAAAAAATTCTTACTTAATTCGTAAAAGAAATGTTGCAAATGAATTTGATGAATTTCACCTTTTTTATCTATCACACGAAAATCATAGGTGAATTTATAATTGATTCTTTCTTCTGGAACAATTTCCATACTGAAATTTGAAATTCGTTGCTGAATATCAATTACATGTTGCAAATCATCTGGATGTACGATTTCTACGCATAATTCAGCAGTGTATTCGTTAGGTAGATAACCCAAAATATCCTCGCATTGAGGAGATACATATTCGAAAGTTGCAGAATTAGGACTGATAAAATACATGAAAGATTCACCAAGAGCAAGACTTCCTAAAGTTTGTAAATAATCATTAATCGATTGAAAACTCTCATCTTTTTCGTTAAAGGTTCTACTATCTGTATTTTCACTCCACAATTTTTTTACAATACTTGCATATTCAGTTATAGATTTTTGATTTGCTTTTTTCATATGCTTACAAGTAAAAGATTAATAAAATACCATTAAATGAGTATTTTTTGAATTAGCAATATAAACTAATTTTGCAAAATATCTATAGGATTAAAGCAGTTTTGCTTTTTTCAACCAACCTATTTATATTTAACCTATAAAAAAAGGAGCTAAATTTTTAGCTCCTTTTTAATATTATAATGGAATTAAAGTAAAGATTTTACTTTCTCGATTACAGCAGTAGAATCGATTCCATATTTTTTCATTAAATCTGAAGGTGTTCCAGATTCACCAAATTTATCATTAACCGCAACAAAAGCTTGTTTTGTTGGTAATTTTTGTGCTAAAACTCTTGCAACAGATTCTCCTAAACCACCTAAAATATTGTGTTCTTCAGCTGTTACAATTTTTCCTGTTTTCTTTACAGAGTTTAAGATAATTTCTTCATCCAATGGTTTGATAGTATGAATATTGATTACCTCACAAGAAATTCCTTCTTTTTCTAACTCAGCAGCAGCAACTAAAGATTCCCAAACTAAATGACCTGTCGCAACAATTGTTACATCAGAACCTTCGTTCATTAAGATACCTTTACCAATTTCAAATTTTTGGTCAGCTGGCGTGAAAACTGGAACAGCAGGACGTCCGAAACGTAAGTAAACAGGACCTTCGTATTCAGCTGCAGCAATTGTAGCCGCTTTAGTTTGATTGTAATCACAAGGATTGATAACCACCATTCCTGGTAACATTTTCATCAAACCAATATCTTCTAATGTTTGGTGAGTTGCACCATCTTCTCCTAATGTTAAACCAGCGTGCGATGCAGCGATTTTTACATTTTTGTTAGAGTAAGCGATAGATTGACGAATTTGATCGTACACACGAGCTGTAGAAAATTCAGCGAAAGTTCCTGTGAAAGGAATTTTACCTCCAATTGTCAAACCTGCAGCAATTCCCATCATGTTTGCTTCAGCAATACCAATTTGGAAAAAACGCTCTGGGTTTTCTTTGATAAATTGATCCATTTTCAATGAACCAATCAAGTCAGCACACAATGCAACAACGTTAGGATTTGTTCTTCCTAACTCTGTCAATCCATCTCCGAATCCACTACGTGTATCTTTTTTTTCTGTGTATGTTAAGTCTATCATTGTTTTTGTTTTTTGTATTCGTTTTTGTATTTTTCTACTTCTGTTTTTTCATCAAATTGATAAATAAAATCATTTGGCGAAACATTAATTTCTTCTTCCTCTTCGGCGCTCTTTTTTATCCAATTTTCTAAGATTTCAACATTTTCTAACACAATATTATGTCCAACTCGATAAATCAAGCCTTTCAAATTTAGTTCAGAATTGATAAACGGAACGGTGTTGATGTTAGAATTTGTATCGATGCAAATTTCTGTACCATTGTCGTTGTCATTATCTTTTCTGAAAATGTTATACACTTCACATTGTTTATTTAGAATCGTTTCTTTTTGACCAGTTCTATTCGCAACATAACTATTTCCGATTGCGGAATTTGTTAAACTTGGATTATTAGTCGCTAAAAAAGAATTTCCTAATAAATCTTTTGTGCCTTCGAAATCAATTTTAAAAACCTTCGGATTTTCTTCTTCGCTGTAAACAGAATACATATTGTCGTTTACTTTTAATGAAGCGAAGTTTCCCATCGGTGTTCGCGTAATCATCAAATGTGCTTTGTAATCTTTGGTTGATAAAATGTCCAAAAAATCTGAATAGAAATCACTTTTGATACGATATTGAATAACGTTTTCGAATTTATACGATTGCATTTGAGCGAAAGTTAAACATGTAAAAAGCGTTAATATAAAACTGATTGATTTTTTCATTATCGAATTGATTTGATAAGTATTAATCCAAAGAATTCAAGAAAGTAGTTAACTTATCTTTGTCTTCTTTTTTCAGTTTATCATATTTGTTATTGATTTCTAAAACACTTTTTCTTATTGCATCAATTGTTCCCGAAAGAGCAACACTTCCGCTTTGATAAATGTACATATCGCACACTTGTCCTGCGTAATTGTAAACCAAATTTCCTAAATCTTTATCTGTAAAAGTCGGAATTTTAGCTTTCAAATTTTTGCAATGTTCTGGTGCAACTTTCATGAAATCTTGAATGTCTGGATTGTCGATTGCCAAATCGATTTTGCTAATATCTGTCGTTTTGTAAGCAGATGTATAAGGATCATAATATTCGGCTAAACTAACTTCTGTTGCAGCAACAGCAGAATCTACTGCTACAGCCGCTTCATCATAATCTGTTGAAACTTCTGTTAATTTAAACTTTTTAGCATCATCGAAATACGTTTTGAAAAGGTTATTTAATTCTTTTACTTCGCTTTTGTTTGCTAATTTATTCTTTTTGAATTGTTTTACCAATTGATTTGTAGAACCTTGCGCAGTTGCCAAAGCTTTAGAACGCTCTATATCAGGATTTCCATCATAATCACTATCATTATAAATCAAGCTATAATTTAATGAAGCAACAGTTCCAAAAAGACTATTTACGTTATCACTTTCTGATGTTTGATAATTGTAATAATTAATAATAGGATCCTCGTAACGATTGTCTGGTGAATAAGCTACTGCTTCGGCTGCATAAGCCGTATCTACAGACGACATCATGTTATCGTATTCTTGTTTCTTTTTTGCCAATTCGTTAGTAAAACTTTCGATTTCTTTTTTCTCATCAAAAGTTACTTTTACGTTAGAATTTGCAATATTTTGAATTGTTAATCCATTAAAATCTCCTGCGTCATATCGTATCAAAAGACCTTTCAGTTTTGTTTGAGGAAACATAATCGCAACGTTATTAATTGCATTTTTTTCATCAACACATAATGTAGAAGATTTTGTTTCGAAATCTGTTTTAGATGTTAATTCGTATTCATTACACTTGTATCCATTGATCGTTGTAGATGAATTTAGATTTTTAACTGAAATAAATTTCTCGAACAAATTATCCGAATAAGGTTTTAAACTATCATCCGACATGCCTTCATAATAATAAGGTGCTTTTATCGATAATTGATTTTCTAATGAATTGGCATAGACTTCGAAAAACTTGCTGTTGTTGATAAAGAAAGCATCTTTACTGAAGCTTCCTGAAGTGTAAGGACCTCCTTCCGAAGTTCCTAAAACAGCGTCTTTAGAAATATAGGTTACAAAAGATAAATCTTTTTGACCATCCAAATAAGTTTGATATTCTTCTGGTAAATTGATTTTGTACGATACTTTTTTGTCAAAAGAATATGTTTTTTCCTGCCCAAAGGCTGTCAAAGAACAAAGCGTAAGTATAGAATAAAATAACGTTTTCATAGTATTGTGGTTGTATTCAAATTATTAATAATCTGTCAATTCAGTTTCAGGATTTTGCTCTAATGCAAATGCTAATTGCTCATCGTTAGGCGCTTTTCCGTGCCAAGAGTGGCTTCCCATCATATAATCAACTCCATTACCCATTTCTGTGTGTAATAAAATTGAAACTGGTTTTCCGTTTCCTGTTAATGTTTTAGCTTCTTCTAAAATAGCAATTACTTTTTCTAAGTCATTTCCATTTTTTTCTTCTAAAACAATCCATCCAAAAGCTTCTAATTTAGCTTTCAAATCTCCTAAAGGTAAAACGTGGTCTGTGTCACCATCAATTTGACGACCATTGTAGTCAATCGTTGCAATTACATTATCTACTTTTTTACCAGCAGCATACATAAAAGCTTCCCAAACTTGACCTTCTTGTAATTCACCATCACCGTGTAATGTGTAAACTAATTTATCGTCGTTGTTTAATTTTTTTGCTTGCGCAGCACCTAAAGCAACAGATAAGCCTTGTCCTAAAGAACCAGAAGCGATACGAATTCCAGGTAAACCTTCGTGTGTTGTTGGGTGACCTTGTAAACGAGAATCTAATTTTCTGAATGTAGCTAATTCGCTTACTGGGAAAAATCCTGAACGAGCTAATGTGCTGTAGAAAACTGGTGAAATGTGACCGTTTGATAAGAAGAATAAATCTTCTCCTTTTCCGTCCATAGAGAAGTCTGTAGAGTAAGTCATGATTTTACCGTATAATGCAGCAAAATATTCTGCACAACCTAATGATCCACCTGGGTGTCCACTATTTACGGCATGTACCATTCTCAAAATATCTCTCCTTGTTTGTTGTACTTGTGTTTGAAGTTCTTGAAGTGTCATTGTTTGTTTATAAAAATTTGAACAAAAATAATCCTTTTTTGTAGGGCAAAAAAATCGTAGAACATAAATCACTACAATTGGGGAGGAGATTTTATGCGATTTTTAAAACAATAAAAAAGACGAAGCTAAACTTCGTCTTTTTTATTTATTCTTCTTCCGAATGCCATTCGCCACGGTGAGGGATCAAAGCGTCACGAACTTGTATCATTTCAGATTCTACCACCACCAAATAAGCAACTGCATATTCTGGTTCAACCTCTACAAATTCAGAAAATGTACTTTGTAACTTTTCTTTTTCTGCGTATTGTTTCAGGTGAACTGCATGATGTTTTGCAGTTGGTATAGCATCGGGACCATAAAAATCCCAGATTAATTTTAATTTCTTTTCCATAATTATATTTTATCAAAAGAAGTTTTAATTCCTTTTATTAAAGCAGAACTAAATCCTTGATGTTCCATTTCATTTAATCCAGCAATCGTACAACCTTTTGGTGTCGTCACTTTATCAATTTCTTGTTCTGGATGCAAACCGTTTTCTATTAATAATTCAGCAGCTCCTTTTACAGTTTGTGTCACAATTTTTGTAGCAGTTTGTGTGTCAAATCCAATTTCGATTCCACCTTGAATCATTGCTCTTATAAATCGTAAAACATAAGCAATTCCGCAAGCGCCAATTACAGTCGCTGCATTCATCAACTCCTCATTTATAACAACTGTTTCGCCAATTGGATTGAAAATCGTTTTGATTTCATTTAAAATGTTTTCATCTTTCGAATTTCCACAAATACATGTAATCGATTCTTCCACAGAAGCAGCTGTATTAGGCATTGCACGAAAAATTGACATACCTTGTGATAAAATATTTTGATACGTTTGCAATGAAATTCCTGTTGCAACTGAAATTAATATTTTATTGGTCGTAAAATCGTCTTTTAATTGCGTCAAAACTTCTTCCACTTTGTACGGTTTTACACACAACAGAATATAATCAGCTTCTTTTACAGCAAAATGATTATCATTTGTAATCGTTACACCAAGCTTTTTAAGATGTTCAATTTGATTCAAATTATTTCTTGTAGCGATAATTTGATTTGGATCGAATGCTTTATTCTTAATTAAACCCTCTGTTATAGAAATTCCTAAATTTCCTGCTCCAATAATGGCGATTTTTTTCATAGTTGTAGAGTGTTAATTGTTCTGATTATGAATGAATAATTGTTTCTTTTTGACGATTAGAACTTACCAACCATAGACCGATAAAAGTTAATAAACCATTCAGAATGATTAATTCAACACCAATTTTGTAATCGGTAAAATTGATCACTAATTCGTTGATGATATAGGTAAAAATAGGCGCTAAAATCGCAACTGTAATAATTGAATATTTTTTGTAAATGTTACGTTTCGTTAAAATTCCGAAAGCAAATAATCCTAATAACGGTCCGTATGTATAACCTGCAATTTCCATCACAAGATAAACAATAGATTTGTTGTTAATCGCTTTGAAAACCATAATCAAGATAAAGAAAACTACCGTGAAAATCAAGTGAACACGAATACGAATCTTTTTCTTCTCTTTTTCTGACTTTTCTTTGTCCTCGTTGATGTTTAATAAATCGACACAATATGAACTTGTAACCGCTGTTAAAGCTCCGTCGGCAGAAGGAAATAAGGCAGAAATTAATCCAATAATAAAAATTACAGAAATAATCATTGGGAAATGATGTCCTAAAAGCGAAAGCGCAGGAAACATATCATCACCCATAATATTTTGTCCGACTTGTTCCATAAAGAAACCATCAGCAGTATAAAAACCACCTTCACTCATTGCGTATAAATAAAGCAATCCACCCAAAAATAAGAAGGCTAAATTCACAATCAATAATGTTCCAGCAAACGTCAACATATTCTTTTTCGAGTTTTGAAGATTATCAACCGAAATATTTTTTTGCATCATTTCTTGGTCAAGACCAGTCATTGCAATTGTGATAAACATTCCGCCCAAAATTGTTTTTAAGAAATAAGTTTTCGAATTTGGATCAAGATTAATGAAATGGGTATAGTTTTTGGCTTGCATCATATCGTAAGCTTCACCAACAGATAAATTAAGATGCGAAAGGATAAACCAAATACAAGCAATCAAGCTAATGATCATAAATGATGTTTGCAAGGTGTCGGTTACGACAATTGTTTTTACTCCACCTTCGAACGTGTATAATAATATCATCAATAATAAGACAAATGTTGTTGCCCAAAATGGTACGCCTAAATTGTCTAATAAAAATATTTGTAACACATTTACAACTAAATATAAACGTGCTGTTGCGCCAATTCCACGAGAAATAATAAAGAAAACCGATCCCATTTTATGTGCTTCAACATTGAAACGTTTTCCTAAATAGGTGTAAATTGAGGTTAGATTCATTCGGTAATAGAGTGGAAGTAATACCCCCGCGACGATAAAATAACCAAGAAAAAATCCGATAACCATCATATAATATTCGAATCCTCCATAAATATATTCGGAACCAGTTAATTTTCCGACCGTACCCGGAACCGAAATAAAAGTAACGCCACTAAGGCTTGTCCCAATCATTCCGAAAGCCACCAACCACCATTTACTTTTTTTGTTTCCGTTAAAAAAAGATTGATTGTCAGAATTTCTACTGGTGAAGTAAGAGATCACTAAAAGTCCTACAAAGTATACGATAACACAAAGTAGTAAAATTGTTGAGTTCATAATTTATTTAGTAAATAAGCCCAAATTTAATATTTTTGAGTGAATGATGATAGATTAATTTTCCGAAGATAAAATTGTAAATTTGTTGTCTATAATTTTTTGAACGAATGAATTACCCAAGCAAGGTTTTAGAGCGAGCTGTAGAAGAAATGTCAAATTTGCCAGGAATAGGAAAGAGAACAGCTTTGCGACTTGTTTTACATATGCTAAATCGTCCTAAATCTCAAACGACGGCTTTGTCCGAAGCGCTTTCTCATTTGGTGGATGATGTTAAATATTGTCAACATTGTCATACGATTTCTGATGATGAGATTTGTGATATTTGCAATAATCCATTGCGAGAAGAAACTATAATTTGTGTGGTAGAAGATGTACGCGATGTGATGGCAATTGAAAACACAGGACAATTTAAAGGACAATATCACGTTTTAGGAGGAAAGATTTCTCCAATGGAAGGCATTGGACCTGGTCAATTGAATATTCAAACTTTGGTAGATCGTGTTCAAAATGAAAATGTAAAGGAAATAATCTTTGCTTTAAGTTCTACAATGGAAGGAGATACAACTGTTTTTTACTTGTATCGACAATTAAAGAATGCCGAAATTATTTTTTCGACCATTGCACGAGGTCTTGGTGTAGGAGATGAGTTAGAATATGCAGACGAAGCGACGTTGGTTCGTTCTATACAACATCGAATCCCATATTCAGAAAATAAATTTTAAAATGAAATTATCGATAATTATTGTTAGTTATAATGCGCCAAAACATTTAGAGCTTTGTCTTGATTCGTGTCAGGAAGCTTTAAAAAATGTAGATGGAGAAATAATTGTAATTGATAATGACTCATCGGAAATTGATTTTATATTCCTAAAAAAAACTTTTCCTACTGTAAATTTTTTACTTCAGAATGAAAATCTTGGTTTTGCAAAAGCGAATAATATTGGGGTTGAGAATGCTTTGGGAGAATATATTCTGATTCTTAATCCAGATACAATTATTCCAGAGAATTTATTCGAATCTTTGATTGAATTTCATCAGTCAAAAGAAAAAATAGGTTTTGTGGGAGTACGAATGATAGATACAAACGGAAATTTTCATCCAGAATCAAAACGTAATATTCCGACAGCTAAAAATTCATTTTCTAAGTTGTATAGTCGATTTAATCATTCAAAGAAAAATAATTATTACAAGTTAGAAGTTAGTGAATTTGAAATTGCTCCTTGCGAAATTTTAGTTGGTGCTTTTATGTTCACCACGAAGAAAATCTATCAGGAAATTGGAGGATTTGATCCACGTTATTTTATGTATGGAGAAGATATAGATTTGTCTTTTAGTGCAGAATTGGCTGGTTATAAAAATTATTATAAAGGAGATATAACGGTTTTACATTACAAAGGAGAAAGTACGAAAAAGGATAAAAAATATTACAAACATTTTTTTGAAGCCATGATGATTTTCTTGGCGAAATATTATCAAAAAAATTGGTTGCATTATCAACTTTTACGTTCGGGAATTTTGATTAAATATTTAATTCAATTATTTAAATTTTCTTTACATTCATCTAATAATATTTCTAAAATAGAAGTAAATGCAGAAGATTTATTTTGGATTGATAAGAAATCAGATTTCAAATCTTTATCAAATAATCATATTGCAATTGATACAAGTTTTTTTGCTTATCAAGAGATATTATCAATCATTTCTGAAAACAACTCTTCTTCACGTTCATTTTATATTCGTCCTAAAAATAAAAATTATGTAATAGGCGATGATAAACAGATTATAAATCTATAAAAAACAAAAAAAGCTGAATCTTAATGACCAGCTTTTACAGTATCTTTTTTCTCAACTTTCGGAGTTTCTGCCGTTTTTGTAGAATCTTTCACTTCTTCGTGTTTTTCTTCAACAGCTTCCTCATGTTTTCCGTGACCTTCGTGAGCAGCTTCAGATTTGTGGTGCATTTCTTCTGCAGTAGCTGGTTCGTGAACAACTGGAAGAACTCCGTGATTTACACTTGCTTTAGAGTTACAAGAAGTAGCGAATGCTGCAACAGCTACTAAAAGAATTAATTTTTTCATGTCTTACAAATTTATTGTATGGGTATATTATTATATATTGTTTTGACAAAATTAGTTAAAAACATTGAGTTCAACTAACTGATTTATTTCAATTGTGCAATTTTCTGAATTCCACCTTTTGTTTTATCTCCAACCTTTACATTGATCTCTGTATCAAGTGGTAAAAAGATATCAACACGCGATCCGAACTTGATAAAACCATATTCTTTACCCGCAACAGCATCGTCATTCTCTTTACTGTAACAAACAATTCTTCGCGCAACTGCACCTGCAATTTGTCTGAAAAGAACTTTTGTATGATCTGCATTTTCTACAACAACAGTTGTTCTTTCATTTAATTCTGATGATTTTGGATGAAATGCAACCAAAAATTTTCCTGGATGATATTTCGAATAAATCACTTTTCCATTCACAGGATAACGCGTTACATGTACATTAAGAGGTGTCATGAAAATTGATAATTGAATACATTTTTGATTCAAAAATTCGCTTTCAAATACTTCTTCTAATACAACAACTTTTCCATCAACTGGTGCGATTACGCAGTTTTCTGACGAATCTGATTCACGAATTGGGTTTCTAAAAAACCAAACGATAAATCCGTAAAGTATCCATAATGGTAAGGCAAAGTAAAAACCATATACAGGAAAAAAGTAATGTAATACTCCTGTAGCGATTGCAAATAAAATTAAGCAACCTATCAAAATTGCTGTTCCTTCTCTGTGAAGTTTCATAAAGTATATACTAATAAATAATATAAATAAACAAATGGTACGACAAATATAAAACTATCTAATCGATCTAAAAAACCACCATGTCCTGGAATAAGGTTAGAGCTGTCTTTTACATTGAAAAATCGTTTTAATTTAGATTCTGTCAAATCTCCTAATGGACCTAATGCAGCAACAATCAAACCAATAATCATCCAGTTTCCGTGCAAGTTTTCTCCAAAATATTTCTGAATCAAAAATCCAGCTAATAAAGTAAAAACTATTCCTCCAAAAAAACCTTCCCACGTTTTTGCTCCCGAAATTTTAGGTGCTAATTTGTGTTTTCCAATTAAGTTTCCTGTTAAATATGCAAATGTATCACTACACCAAAGTAATAAGAAAACGAAAAATACTTCGTAATGCATCACTTTTTCGCCTAAATTATAATCAAAACTAGGTAAAGTTAAGGCTAAGGCAAATGGTGCGATAACGTATGTTAATCCTAAAGTAGCTTTTCCAAAATCGTTCAACAATTCGTTGGTTGATTTGAAAATAATATAAATACTAAAAACAAATAAAACCGGAATGATGAAATATAAACTTCTTAAATGAAAATAGTAATGATTTGAAGTTTCAAAAGCTTCTAAAAATTCTTTTCCATAATATCCAAAAACAACTAATGCGACTAAAAGTGCACCTAATTGATAAAGTTTATTGGTAAGATTAGTAATTTTAAAAAATTCGTACAAACAAAAAAGTCCAAAAACCATCATCAAAACAATCAAACCTTTTGGGGTTATCGTTGTCCCGAAAAATATAATAAGTGCGTAAATAAGTCCAGAGAAAGCTCTAATTGCTAAATTTTTCATAGCTAATCTTCAACCAATAACAAATAAATATTCTTCGCATTGTCTACGTTCGGAAATTTGTGCATATTTTTTCCACGAATCGAAGTTATTTTAGATGGAAGGTTATCTTTTTTTAATGTTCGTAATTTCTGTAATGCCACGCTCACATTTTCCACTAATTGTGACGGGCGTGCATAGATAATAAAATTTGACGGAAAATCAGCAATATTTCTACCATAAGTTTGATGTGCCGATAACATAATACTTCCATCAAAAGCAATCAGAAATTCGCAACCAAGAAAACTAAGTGTATAACGAGAATCGCATGGGTTTTCGACAAAAGGAATATTGACTGAATTAAGAACCTGTTGTAAATTCGGATCAGGACAAATTAATTCGGTCACATTTTCGTAATTGACAATTTCTTTAAGGTTTTTAGATGCTTCTTCTATATTATCACAAAATAAAAAATGTCCACCACCTACATTAAAGTTTGTAGCAAAAACTTCGTCCATAGAAATCTTTTGGTCAGCATAATTTGGATGAAACAAATCAATGTGATTATCATCTGAATTCTCTGCTGATTTTTCAGTAGCTTTTTTAAGTAGGTTTTTAATTGCTTTCCACATGAAAACTCATGATTTTATATGAAATTAATCAATTACAGCCTAAAGGTAATAATTTTTAACAATATAATAAGAAGTAAAAAAAAAATCGTCCGATTTGGACGATTTTTTCTGTTATTTTGAATGAATTTGATTAAATATCATTTCCAGCTTCTGGTTGAATCACTTGTTCTGGACCAGCTTCTATAGCTTCTTCTTGTTTTTCTTCGATTTGATCCAATTCGCTTACAAATTTTCTTGGTCCGAAAATTTCTTCCAAATCTTCTCTAAAGATAACTTCTTTCTCAATTAATTTTTGAGCTAAAACATCTAATTGATCGCGATGTTCACGTAAAATATCTTTTGCTCTATCATATTGAGCTTCGATCATTGTTTTTACTTCTTTATCAATTACCTGAGCAGTTTGTTCTGAATAAGGCTTGCTGAAACCATATTCATTTTGTCCAGATGAATCGTAATAAGAAACATTACCAACTTCTTTGTTCAATCCGTAAATACTTACCATTGCAGAAGCTTGTTTTGTTACTTTTTCCAAATCACTTAATGCACCTGTAGAAATATTATTGAAAACAACTTCCTCAGCAGCACGACCACCCATTGTCATACACATTTCGTCTAACAATTGTTCTGTCGTTGTAATTTGTCTTTCTTCTGGCAAATACCAAGCGGCACCTAATGAGCGTCCACGAGGAACGATAGTTACTTTTACCAATGGCGCAGCGTGTTCTGTTAACCAACCAATTGTAGCGTGACCAGCTTCGTGATAAGCGATACGTTTTTTCTCAGAAGGTTTAATCACTTTACTTTTCTTCTCTAATCCACCAATAATACGGTCAACAGCATCTAAAAAGTCTTGTTTTTCTACGACTTCTTTGTTTTTACGAGCAGCAACTAAAGCCGCTTCATTACAAACATTGAAAATATCTGCACCAGAGAAACCTGGCGTTTGTTTTGCTAAAAATTCGATCTCAACATCTTCTCCTAATTTTAATGGACGTAAGTGAACCGCGAAGATTTCTTTACGTTCGTTTAATTCAGGTAAATCAACGTGAATAATACGGTCAAAACGACCTGGACGCATCAATGCTTTATCCAATACATCAGCACGGTTTGTTGCAGCAATCACAATTACGTTAGATTCTGTTCCGAAACCATCCATTTCTGTTAATAATTGTCTTAATGTATTTTCGCGTTCGTCATTAGAACCTGTAAAGTTAGATTTTCCACGCGCACGACCAATTGCATCAATCTCATCAATAAAGATAATTGAAGGAGATTTTTCTTTTGCATTTTTGAATAAGTCACGTACACGAGATGCACCAACTCCCACAAACATTTCTACGAAATCTGATCCTGATAATGAGAAGAAAGGAACTTTCGCTTCTCCAGCAACAGCTTTTGCTAATAAGGTTTTACCTGTACCCGGAGGTCCTACTAATAAGGCTCCTTTTGGGATACGTCCACCTAATTTTGTGAATTTTTCTGGGTGTTTCAAGAATTCAACGATTTCTTCAATTTCTTCTTTTGCACCTTCTAAACCTGCAACATCTTTGAAAGTTGTTTTGATATGATCATCACCTTCAAATAATTTCGCTTTCGATTTTCCGACAGAAAAAATTCCTCCGCCACCTCCAGCAGATCCGCCTCCGCCCATTCGTCTAAATAGTAAGAAGTAGATTAATCCGAAGAAAATTAATGAAATGAAAAGATTCATAAACAAACTTCCAAAACCATTTGA
Source organism: Empedobacter sp. UBA7620 (assembly GCF_002484185.1). Lineage (NCBI taxonomy): Bacteria > Pseudomonadati > Bacteroidota > Flavobacteriia > Flavobacteriales > Weeksellaceae > Empedobacter > Empedobacter sp. UBA7620. The sequence goes on from NZ_DLJI01000017.1 coordinate 51,425, forward strand.
AATTTGTGTGTTAAGAACGGCAGTTTTATTCGGACTCTTTTCTACGTTAGCATAAAAATCTTTTTCAAAATTTCCTGCATCAGCAACATTGAAAATAAAGTTTGGAGCACCTGTAGCAAAAGGATTTAAAGTTTCGTTTGATTTTTTAAACTTTTTAAATTCTTCAGTATTCAGAGCTGCGTCCGTTAAATATACACTTACACGTCCTGATTCTTTTTCTAGATTGGCTTCTTTTACGTAACCTTTTTCTACATAAGAAAGGAAAGTCGTACGGTCTATGTTTTTAGTAGTTCCGCCGGCACCTCCAATATTATCAGAAAATAATAGAAAGGCAATCAGCAATAATCCAATAATGGCATATATCCATGTAGGATTAAACCCCGAAGGTTTAAAATTATTTTTTTTCAATTTTTTTTGGTTTCAGTTATGATTAATATTCCATTTCGATACGCGTCTCTACGGCATCACCCCAAAGACTTTCGATATCGTAATATTCTCTGTATTCTTTTTGGAAAATATGGACAATAACATTAGTGTAGTCCAACAAAACCCATTGATTATTTTGCGTTCCTTCTACATGAAAAGGTCTTTCTGACATTTCTGTTTTTACAGTTCTTTCAATCGAACCTGCTAAAGCACTAACTTGTGTATTTGAGTTTCCGGTACAAATAACGAAGTATTGACAAAATGCATTTTCAATTTCGCGTAAATCTAAAATTGTAATTTCTTCTCCTTTAACATTTGTAATTCCGTCAACAATGCTATCTAGCAAGTCTTTTGTATATTGAGTATCTATCATCTTTTATTTTGTAATTCGCAAATTTAGTGAATCCTTATTAAAGTTTAAACTTTTTAAAATAACTTTAACCACTCTATAAAAATAGTAAAAAAAATGTATTTAATTAGTTTTGATTCTTTGCCTAATACGAATGAGTTCTTGGTGGATTTGTCCAAAAAAGATGCCAATAGTTGGACTGTCATACATGCTAAAAATCAAACAAAAGGAAAAGGTTACGCAGGAAATGAGTGGAAAGTTGTCGCAGGAGAAAATTTAACCTTTAGTTTTTTGCTGAAAACGGATTATAGTTTTCAAGAATTAATTTATTTTAACGAATGGATTTCGAATGTTATTTGTCTATTTTTAAAACAATTTCATCCAAAATCCAACGTAAAATGGCCAAATGATATCATTTTAAATGATAAAAAGGTTTGCGGAATTTTAATCGAAAATCATCGTTCCAATGGAATTATGAATTCTGTAATTGGAATTGGAATTAATGTCAATCAAGCTGATTTTAATCACTTACCAAAAGCAACATCTATTCGAAAAGTAACTGACAAAGAATATGACATCGAGGAAATTTTGGCAGATTTAATGCATCATTTCGAAAATGAATATCCAATTTTAGAACAGAAAAATTTCGAACAAATTCATCAAACTTATTTAGATAATCTATTTAGAAAAGATGAAATCTCACATTTTAGATTGGATGGAGTAGAAGTAGACGGAATTATTAGAGATGTAAATGAAGCAGGAAATTTACTAATTGAAATCAATCAAGAATTGCGAGAATTTAAACACAAAGAAATCGAACTTCTTTTTTAATCCTATAGAAAAGGCTATTTTTGTTTTATGGAAGAATTTGTAGTTTTAGTTGATCAGGACGATCAAAAATTAGGATTGATGGAGAAGCAACAGGCTCATATAGCTGGTTTGTTGCATCGTGCATTTTCTGTTTTTGTATTTAATTCTAAAGGAGAATTGATGATTCAGCAACGAGCTGCGAGCAAATATCATTCGCCAACGTTGTGGACGAATACATGTTGTAGTCATCCGCGCGATAATGAAACTTACGAACAAGCGGCGCACAGACGTTTGGGAGAAGAAATGGGATTTGATTGTGAATTAGAATATAAATTTAATTTCATCTACAAAGCACATTTAGAAAATGATTTGATTGAGCATGAATTAGACCATGTTTTTATCGGAACATTTGATGATGAACCAAAGCTAAATCCTGATGAAGTGATGGCATATCGTTGGGTAGAATTGGATGATTTGAAAAAAGACATGGAAAAAAATCCTCAGAATTATACAGCTTGGTTCAAAATAATTTTTGAACATTACGTTTCGTATATCGAAGAATAAAAATTTATACAGATGAAAGTTACTGTCAACAGAAAAGCACATTTTAACGCTGCGCATCGATTGTTTAACAAGAATTGGAGTGATGAACAGAATTTTGAAGTTTTCGGGAAATGTTCTTATCCAAATTATCATGGACACAATTATGAAATTATTGTGGCGGTGAAAGGCGAAGTTGATCCAGAAACTGGTTTTGTGATGAATTTGGACGAATTACGAAAAATTATCGAAGTTGAAGTTGAGGATTATTTGGATCATAAAAATCTGAATGTTGATATTGAAGAATTTCAAAATGTCAATCCAACAGCCGAAAATATTGTGATTTTGATTTGGAATAAAATTAGAGCAAAATTAGCAACTGATTTAGAATTGAAAGTAACCTTATACGAAACTCCACGTAATTTTGTAGAATACGCAGGCGAATGAAATTAGGCGATCACATACCAACTTTTTCGTTGGAGGATAACAAAGGAAATTGGTTTAATTCGGACGAATTTTTGTACAAAAAATATTTTATTTTATTCTTTTATCCAATGGATTTTACGCCAATGTGTACAAAAGAGGTGTGTCAATTTCGTGATGTAAATGAAGATTTTAATGCTTTAGATGCTGTGATTGTTGGAATAAATGGACAATCAACATCTTCTCACGAAAAGTTTTATACAAAACATCAACTAAACTTTCCGTTACTTTCTGATAAAGGTGCAAAGTTGTCGAAATTGTTAGGAATTAAAAAGAAATTTGGATTAATCACACCACGAGAAACTTTTGTATTCAATAAACAAGGAAAATTAATCAAACACATTGTTTCAAATGTAGCCGAAACGCACATCGAAGAAGCAATGCAAGCAATAAAAAAAGACCAAGGAAATTAGTTTTCTTGGTCTTTTTGTTTGTATAACATTTTTCTTACAACAACACGATAAATAAAAAAGATAACTGTTCCAATTGCCGAATAAACCAACATTGTTTGCACATCGCTTTTATCGAACAAATATTTTAGTCCAAATAACGCAAAAAAGAAAATGATACTATAAATGATATTTTGTTTCATGTGGTAAAAGTAGGGATTAATCCCATTTCATATTAGTTTTTTTCATGTCATCTGTTGGTTCATCAATTTCTATTATATTAACTATAATCCAAATAGAATAATCACAATTTCTAAATATTTCATTTTCTTTCTGTTTTTCTTGGGTTATTACTTTTGCATTGTCTAAATCTTCTTCATCTAAAGTTAAATGTATTGTTGATGAATTATCAGTAAAATAATATGATTCATTTTTATCTTTTAAAACTTTACCATAATATACTTTTATGTCATCTTCTTCATTTGAATTTTCTAGGATTAGGCAGATAGATTTATTTAGTAGTTTTTTACGATTTCTCATTTATTAATTCATAATGCTTGTGATTTTCTAAAAAATTATTAACACTCCTCTCTCACAAACTGAATTGCCAAATTAAGTGCATTATTCGAAACAATTTTGATGAAATCTTCTCGATCTAAATAGGGATAAAAATATTTTTTATTCCATGTTGAATGACCATTTGTAATCGAAATCCAAACTGTTCCAACCTCTTTTCCATCTTCACCTTTATTTGGACCAGCGACACCAGTTGTAGAAATACTAATATCCGTTTTTAATTGATTTCGAACACCTTTTGCCATTTGTTCAGCAACTTGTTCCGAAACTACTGTAAATTCATCAATATCAGATTGATTCACATTTAGCAAATTTACTTTTACCGAAGTGTCGTATGAAACTATTGTTCCAAAATAATAAGCAGAACTTCCCGAAACAGAAGTGATCAAACTTGCTATATTTCCTCCAGTACAACTTTCGGCAGTCGAAATTGTCAATCCTTTTTCTTTTAAAATATCACCCAAAATTTGCTGCGCATTTCCTGAATTTTCAGAAACTAGAAATTCTCCTGCAATTAATTTGAATTGATTGATTTGATGCTGAATTTCATTTTGTAAAAATTCTTTATCTGTTCCAAACGCTGAAAATCGTAAATCAATAGAAGTTCGATTCGGTAAATACGCCAAATGAATAAATTCGGGCAAATTATTTTCCCAATCTTCTAACAAAATTGCTAAATCACTTTCAGGAATTCCACTTATCAAAATATCACGATGAACAATAGTTTCTGATTGAAATTGGTTTTGTAATCTTTGAATAATTTCATCGCGCATCAAACCTTTCATTTCAAAAGGAACACCTGGCAAATTGATGATGATTTTATCATTAATAGTAGTCCAAAGACATGGCGCCGTTCCGTATTTGTTCTGAATAAATGTAGATTTTTCTGGAATTAAAGCTTGATCTTGATTCAGACTATTTAATTCTTTTGTGTAACCTCTTGTTTGAAATAATTGAACAATATTCTCTAAAATTTTTGGTTCTTGAATTAATTCACAATCTAAAAATTGACACAAAGCTACTTTGGTTTTATCATCTTTTGTCGGTCCTAAACCTCCTGTAACAATTACAATATCTGATTTAGAAATTCCTCGTTCGAAAGCTTCAATAATATGATTCATTTCGTCTTGAACAGAAATAATTTCTTCCACTTCAATCCCAATCGTATTCAATTGTTTGGCGATAAATGCCGAATTTGTATCCACAATTTGTCCGATAAGAATTTCATCACCAATTGTGAGTAATGTCGCTTTAATTTTCATACACAAAAAAACTTGCTTAAAGTTAAGCAAGTTTGTTATGTATTCTTTTATTATTTTTCAACTCCTTGGTTAGCTGCTTCTCGTTGTATTTGATTTGAATCTTCGATCATTTTTAGAAATTCTGCTTGATAAACTTTTTTCAATTGATTATTGATTTTGAAAACTGGTGATTTTTTCAACTCTTTTTTCTTTACAGCAATCCAAGAAATCATCACTTCTACATCATCTTTGATGAATTTATAGTGTAATTCTAAAATTAGTCCTTTTGTTCCATAAAATTTATCTGGCGAATATTCATACGAAATTTGAGGCGCATACCAAGCAATTAAATCATAGTTTTTGTATTTCGTTATCGCTTCTTTTACACCAAAACCCAATATATTTTTAGTTTTTCTAGTTTCTACAAAATTCACTTTTTGCAAAGAATCATATATCACCATTTTATTACCTGTAAACATATCCGTTTCGTAGTAATATAAATTCTCTTTATAACTAAATATCGGATTACTCCCAATATCTGGTCGAATTCCCATCGACATTTGTGAAGGTTCTTGAGTATTATCAACTCTCAAAATATAAGAAGTTTGGCTTTTGGTTTCATTGTATTTGAAACTATAAAATTGTTTAGGAATTTTTTTCGCAGATTCTAAAAATTCTTCACGTTGTTTTTGATCTGGATAATATTGTTTCAAATTTTCTAAAGCTTTATCCGTAAAATGAATTTGAGGTTGTACCTCGCGTATTCAATTTCATAAAATTGAGCATTTGCAATACTAGAAATCAGAATAATTAGTGCGATTATTTTTTTCATATTAGTCCTTTTTTTCTATTCCTTGATTATTAGCTTCATTTCTTTTTTTATCAAGATCTTCCCAAATTATCTCTAATTCATCGCTCGAAATTCTATTTCCTTTTGTCGGAACAATAAATTTGAATTTAGTTTTTTCTTTGATGGAATTTGCTTTATAAACTACAAAATATTTCCCCATTTCATCTTCATAAAAAATTTCAAGATCAAGGACTAAACCCCCTGGACTTTTGAAATTAATAAGCATCAAATCTGTTTTCATTTCTGGAACAAACCAAGCTACAAATATTCTGTCATTAAAATTTGCTGTTGCTTTTTGTACTTTATATCCGAGAATATTTTTTGTTTCATTTGATAATTTCCAATCAAGATTATTTATTTTATCGTAAACAATATATTTTTTTCCATAAACATCTTGTTGCATCAACGTTTCTTGTTTTGCATGATTGAAATAAGTTGTTCCAAAATACATATATGGTGCACTTTTCTTGATAAAAACAATCTGTCCTTGCCCATTCTGAACTTTTGGTAATTCAATTGTATTTGCTTCATCTTTATTCAAAATAAATTTAAAATCTAAAGCAAGAGGATTTTCATTCTGATCAATATTTTGTTTTCTTACTTCAGGATCAGAAATCTCTTTATAAAAATCTAAACCTTTTTCATTGTATTTTACTTTAATCTGGGTTTCATATTCTACTTCATAAATCTGAGCATTTGCAAAACTTGAAAATAATATAATAAGTGTAATTAGTTTTTTCATATTTAGTTATTAAGATTTAAATATAACAAAAAAGAGACATAATAGCTTGTGTCTCTTTAAAATATGATGAAATAAATCTATTTATAAAATATGTTTCTCTGCGTGGTAAGAAGAACGAACTAATGGTCCAGATTCTACATGACGGAATCCTAATCCACGTGCGAAATCTTCGTATTTTTTGAATTGTTCTGGCGTGATAAACTCTTTCAAAGGTAAATGTTTTTTCGTTGGTTGTAAATATTGACCAATTGTAATGACATCTACATTTGCATCAGCAACTTCCTGAATTGTTTCAAAAACTTCGTCTTCAAACTCACCTAAACCAAGCATGATTCCAGTCTTTGTACGACGTTGACCTGCTTCTTTTGCATAACGTAGAACTTCTAACGAACGATCATATTTTGCCTGAATACGAACTTCTCGTGTTAAACGACGAACCGTTTCCATATTATGAGAAAGCACTTCTGGTGCAGCTTCTACAATACGATCGATGTGTTTTTCAATTCCTTGAAAATCTGGAATCAAAGTTTCCATCGTTGTTCCTGGGCTAATTCTACGAACAGCATGTATCGTTTCTGCCCAAATAATAGATCCCATATCTTTTAAATCGTCACGGTCAACAGACGTTAAAACCGCATGTTTTATTTGCATTAATTTGATAGAACGCGCTACTTTTTCAGGTTCTGCCCAATCCACTTGATCTGGACGACCAGTTTTTACGCCACAAAAACCACAAGAACGTGTACACACATTTCCCAAAATCATAAATGTTGCTGTTCCTTCACCCCAACATTCGCCCATATTAGGACAACTTCCACTTTGGCAAATTGTGTTCAATTTATATTTATCAACTAAACCTCTTAATTCACGATGTTTTTTCCCTGTAGGCAATTTTACACGCAACCATTCAGGTTTTTTTACTCTTCCATCTGGTAATAGCTCAACACTCATACATTACTTTTCTGATTGGCTAATTTACAATTTATTTTTCTAAAATAAATTCAATTGTTGCGATTCTAATTCCAACAAAAATTGTTTACGTTTCTTTCCGCCTGCATATCCAGTTAACGAACCATCTGAGCCAATTACGCGATGACAAGGTACTACAATTGCAATTTTATTCTTTCCATTCGCATTTGCAACTGCTCGTATCGCTAATAAATCTCCAACAGCTATCGATTGTTCTTTGTACGATCTTGTTTCTCCAAACGGAATTTTAATTAATTCGTTCCAAACTTTTTTCTGGAAATCTGTTCCAATCAAATCAAGTGGAATGGTAAATTCTTTTAAATTTCCTTTAAAATAATCGTTCAATTCATTTTCTAAACGATTCAAAATTTCATCATCTTTTTCTAAAATTTCACCTAAGTTTTCTATTTCTTTGAGTTGTTTTTCGGTCGATTTTCCATCAAAAAACTCTAACATACAAAGTCCTTTTTCCGACTTTATTGCAAGCATTTCTCCAAGAGGTGTTTGTATTTTTTTTGAGCGAAACATTTTATAAAATTTTAGTTGAAAGTTAGAAAAATATAGTCGTAATTTGGTATCAAATTTGTTGTTAAAAATATCATAAAATTAATTTATGAAAAAATCTATATTCGCGAGTATTTTCGCATCCTTCATTATATTCTCTTGCCAATCAAAAGGTGTTCAACAAGAACAAAAAAACAATAGTATTGATAATGCTATTCCTGCTATTGTAGCTATGGCAGAACATAATTCTAAAAACTCTTTGAATTGGGTAGGAAAATATGAAGGAATTTTACCTTGTGCCGATTGCGAAGGAATAAAATATATTGTTGAATTGAAAAAAGATGGTAACTTTTTTATTGAGCAAGAATATTTAGGAAAAGAAACAGTTTATCAAGACGAAGGATTTTATAAATGGGATGCTTCTGGAAATGTTTTACATTTAAATTCTAATGTAAATCCATTAGTGTTGAAAGTTGAAGAAAATAGATTGAAAGTTTTGGATCAACAAGGAAAAGAAATTACAGGAAATTTGAAAGATAAATACATCTTGAAAAAGACTAAATAATAAAAAATAAAAGGCAATCTCGATTACGGATTGCCTTCTATTTTTGAAATTATTTTAGTTCAATAAATGATCTTTTGTTAATTTTTCAAAAACTTTAATTACACCAATTACTTGAATTTCTTCTTGTAAATATTCTTCAAAAGTAAAATAGTTGTAAGCTTCAATTTCATTTGTTGGTTTTATTTCTTCGTTCAAATCGTACAAAAAACAATCTTGTTCCATCATAAGATCCTGTTCTCCATATGCTTCAGCTGTAATATGACAATAAAAATTGAGCTCTTCTCTTACCAAATCCAAACTCAATTCTTCTTTTATTTCTCTTACCAAAGCTGTTTCAGAATTTTCACCTTTATCAATTTTTCCACCTGGTAAATACCACGCTTTTTTATTTTTGCTAAATGTCAAAAGCAGTTTATTATTTTTAATAACTAATAAACCCGCTGTTGGTAATTGAATCATCTTTTATTTTTCTAAACTTTTTTGCCATTCCCAGGCAGTACGCATACTTTCTGATAATTTTGTTTCAGGTTTCCAACCCAATTCTTTTTCTGCTAAAGAGTTATTTGCATAAGCTTCGATAATATCTCCTGCGCGACGCTCTTTGATTTCGTATTTCAATTTCAAATCATTGGCATCTTCAAATGCGTGAACAACTTCTAAAACCGTAGATCCTGTTCCCGTTCCAAGATTAAAGAATTCTAGCTTTGCTTTATTTTTATTTTCGATCAAACGAGTTACCGCTTTTACGTGTGCATCAGCCAAATCATTTACATTAATATAATCACGAATTGCCGTTCCGTCACGCGTTGGATAATCATCTCCCCAAACCGATAATGCTTCTCTGATTCCAGCTGCAGTTTGTGTAACATAAGGAATTAGATTATTTGGAATTCCTTTTGGTAATTCTCCAATTTTAGCAGTTGGATGCGCACCTACTGGATTGAAATAACGTAAACAAATCACATTTTTATCAAAGGCTGCTGAGAAATCTTCTAAAATTTCCTCTCCCATTTGTTTCGTTTTTCCATAAGGAGATTCAGGTTTTTTCAGTGGAGTTTGCTCATCAATAGGCATTTTATCCGCTTGTCCGTAAACTGTACAAGACGAACTGAAAATAATATTATTAGCATCAAAATCTTTCATTGCATCCAAAAGATTAATTAAACCTAAAAGATTATTTCGATAATACATCAACGGTTTTTCAACAGATTCTCCAACTGCTTTATGCGCTGCGAAGTTGATAATTCCATCTATTTTATTTGTTTTGAAAAATTCGTTTACTTTTTCTTGATCTTTTAAATCAATCTCGAAATAAGTTGGTTTTGTTCTAGTAATAGAAGTAATTTTATCCAACACGCTAATTTCTGTGTTCGATAAGTCGTCTATAATCACAACTTCATAACCTGCATTTTGTAAAGCTACAACTGTGTGCGAACCAATGTAACCCAAACCTCCAGTTACTAATATTTTACTCATTTTTAATATTTAGTTTTTATAGTGAAATCAAATTTAGGAAAATAAAAAAGCTTCTGAAACTAATCAGAAGCTTTTTCGTATTATTTTTAGGATAAATTATTTTCCAAAAAATTCGCGAACAGCAGAAGTGATGTAAGCCAATTGCTCCTCATCTAACTCTGTGTGCATTGGTAAAGACATTACTTCTTCTACCAATTTGTTTGTATTTGGAAAATCTGCATCATTATAATGCCCGTTATCATACGCTTTTTGTTTGCGTAATGGAACAGGATAATAAATCATCGCAGGAATTTCTTTTTCAGTCAAGAAAGCTTGTAATTCATTACGTTTACCATTTGTTACACGTAACGTATATTGATGGAATACGTGAGTTGTGTCTTCTCCTTTTACAGGCGTTAATAATGCATCAATATCTTTAAAAGCTTCTGTATAATAAGCCGCAGCTTTGTTACGAGCAGCGTTATAATCATTTAAGAAAGGTAATTTACGACGTAAAACTGCTGCTTGAACAGAATCCAAACGAGAGTTAACACCAACTTCATCGTGGTAGTAACGTTTGTACATTCCGTGATTTACAATTCCACGTAAACGATGTGCAATATCATCATCATTTGTAAAAATTGCTCCACCATCACCATAACAACCTAAGTTTTTTGAAGGAAAGAAAGATGTACAACCAATGTGACCAATTGTTCCAGCTTTTCGACCTTTGTAATCCGCTCCAATAGCTTGTGCAGTATCTTCTACAACATATAAGTTATGTTCTTTTGCAATTGCCATAATCTCGTCCATATTCGCACATTGACCAAATAAATGAACTGGAATAATTGCTTTTGTTTTTGGCGTGATTGCCGCTTTTAATTTTTCTGTATCAATTGTAAAAGTATCATAATCAACGTCAACTAATATTGAATTTAATTTCAATAAATCAACAACTTCTACTGTTGCAGCAAATGTAAAATCTGCCGTAATCACCTCGTCACCTGGCTCTAAACCTAGCGCCATCAAAGCAATTTGCAACGCATCAGTTCCGTTTCCACAAGGAATTACGTGTTTTACATTTAAGTAATCTTGCAATTCAGTTTCGAATTGTTTTACTTCTGGTCCATTAATAAAAGCAGCCGAATCCAAAACATTCAAAATTGCTGCATCAACGTCTCCTTTTATTTTTTGATATTGACTTTGTAAGTCAACCATTTGTATTTTTTTCATAACTTAATGAATCTTTCAAAATCTACAACTTTAAAAAGTCGTTATTATTACAACAAATGTACAAAAAAAGCTCATTCTAAATTTTTAACTTTGCAACATTGTGCAAGGATTTTATAACACATCAATTAAGGCGTACGGAATGGCGCTAAAATTGGCTTCGAATTTTAATGAAAAGGCAAAACTTTGGGTAGATGGAAGAAAAAATTGGGAAGAAAAAATAGCTTCTAAAATTTCAGAAACCGATAAAGTTTTGTGGGTGCATTGTTCATCTTTAGGCGAATTTGAACAAGGTAGACCAGTGATCGAAGCGTTGAAAGAAAAATATCCAACACATAAAATTGCTGTTTCATTTTTCTCTCCTTCTGGTTATGAAATTAGAAAGAATTATCAAGGCGCAGATGTTATTTTTTATTTGCCTTTAGACACAAAATCGAATGCAGAAAAGTTGATAAAAGTACTTCATCCAGAGATTTTGATTTTAGTGAAATACGAATATTGGTTCAATTTGATTACAGAATTACATCAGCAAAACATTCCAACAATTGTGGTTTCGTCTATTTTTAGAGAAAGTCAAAACTTTTTCAAAAAACATGGAAAAAATTGGTTTGCGAAAAAATTAAGTTTGATAAATCATTTCTTTGTTCAAAATCAAAAGTCAAAAGATTTATTAGATTCTATTCAAATCACTCAAAATACAATTGCGGGCGATACGCGATTTGATCGTGTCAAACAGATCATTCATCAAGATAATCAATTGGATTTTATGAATGATTTTAAACAAAATTCGAAATTAATTGTGGTAGGAAGTTCTTGGCCAAAAGATGAAGAGTTATTTGTGAATTTAATCAATCAAAAATTAACTGATGATTGGAAAATTGTTTTTGCGCCACATAATTTGAATGATACTGAAATCAATTCGTTTCTAAGTAAAATCAATCAAAAAGCAGTTAAATTCTCTGATTTAGAAAAAACTTCGCAACAATACTTAATCGATTCGAAAATATTTATTCTCAACACAATTGGGATTTTATCAAAAGTCTATTTTTATGCAGATATTACCTATATTGGCGGAGGTTTTGGTGCAGGAATTCATAATACTTTAGAAGCGGTAACTTTCGGAAATCCTGTCGTTTTTGGACCTAAATACAAAAAATTTCAGGAAGCTGTGGATTTAATAGAAGTTGACGGAGGATTTTCTATTGCTAATCAAAATGAATTTGATACAATTATGAATCGTTTGATGAATGATGAAAATTTCCGAAAAGAAAGTGGAAAAAAAGCTGGAGATTTTGTTCAAAATTCACCAAATGCGACTAAAATTATTTTAGAATATTTAAATGATATTTTGTAAATCTTAAAATTTTATCAATTTTTAACAAAAAAGGCACAGAAATTGTGAATCAAAAAAGTATTATTGATTTTTTTAAGTGTAAATCAATCTTCAGTATGAATAAAACTTTACTTTTGAATTAAATATTATAACTCAGACTTAAGTAATAAAAAAAATGAAAAAACTAATCTTAGGAATAGCACTTTTTGGTGGATTAAGTGCAGCAAACGCGCAAATTGATTTAGGAGTAAAAGGAGGTCTTAACTTTCCAACTTTATCTGGTGATTCTAGAAAAATTTACTCTGATAGTCAAGGAAATGGTTTAGGGACTAAATTAAGAACAGACTTTTATGTTGGTGGTTATGCAAACTACAAAATAACGGATCAAATTAGTTTTCAACCAGAACTTCTGTATTCTAAACAAGGAGCTGGATTAAAAACAAATGACAATTCAAAAGCTAAATTTGTAACACATAATATTAATATTCCTTTAATGGGACGTTATGAAATTATGGATGGTTTAAATGTTGAGTTTGGTCCGCAATTAGGATTTTTAGTTTCTGCTAAAATGAAAACTGAAGAAGGAAAAACAGATACTAAAATAAAAGCTACAGACAATTTCAAAACATTTGATTTTGGTTTAAACTTCGGAGCTGCATACAAAATTACTGATGAATTAGAAATTAATGCTCGTTTTACAAAAGGATTATCAAACATTAATGATTATTATCCGCAAACAGTTAATGACAATTACAAAATTACAAATACTTACTTTAGTATTGGTGTAGCATACAAATTAGCTGAAATGTAATTTATTTCGAATTTAAATATAGGAAGGAGCTTTTTTGCTCCTTTTTTTGTGCTTTATCGTTAAATAATTCTAAAAAAACTTTGTCATGTTAAATTAAATTCTATATTTGTAGTAGTGAAAATACAGTTGTAGATATGAAAGTTAAATTATCAAGAAGAGAAGAGGAAGTGATGGAAGTTATCTGGAGCGGAAAACAAGTTTTTGCGAAAGATATTATCGATTCTTATGACGATCCAAAACCTGCGAATACTACAATTTCTACCTTATTAAAGAGGATGCACGACAAAGGTTATATTGATTACGAGCAAATGGGAAACTCGCGTCGATATTATGCTTTGGTAAAAAAAGATGATTATTTTTCGAAAGAAGTAAAAGGAATGATTTCCAACTTTTTTAATAATTCGGCAACACAATTTGCTTCATTTTTTGCTAAATCGAACAATATGTCGGTCGAAGAATTAGAAAAATTACGTGACATAATTGACAATGAAATAGACCGTAAAAAGAAATAATCTATGGTTGCGTTTTTTATAAAATTTATTCTTTGTTCCGGATTTTTATATTCCTTTTATAAACTTTTTTTGGAACGTGAAAGCATGTATAAAATCAATCGATTTTATCTGTTGTTTTCGTTGATATTTTCGTTAATCGCGCCTTTGTACAAAATTGATTTGCCTATCACAGCGACTGAAACGAATATTTCGCCCGAACTTTTGGCTTTTTTGATGCAAAATCCTGAATTGTTACAACAAGAAAAAGGAATCAATTTTGGAGATATTTTGAATATTATTTACGTTTTGATTGGATTAATTTTTCTTGTAAGATTTATCTATAATTTGTACGAATTGATGTTCAAAATTAAGACAGAAGAAAAAATAAAAGATCAAGAAATCACATATATTCTCGATTTAGATTCGAATCAACCATATAGTTTTTGGAAATATATTTTTATTCCGAAAAAGCAACTGAAAAGTTTGCATCAAAACTTAATTGATCACGAAAAAGCGCATTGTATTCAGAAACACAGTTTGGACATTTTGTTGATAGAGATTTTTCAAATTCTTTTTTGGTTCAATCCGTTTATTTATTTCTATAAAAAATCAATCAAACTAAATCATGAGTTTTTGGCAGATGAATATGTTTTGCAAAGAAACTCAGATTTAAAAACGTACCAACATCAAATTTTGGATTGTATTGCAACGCAAAATCCATCGATGATGGCGAGTAATTTCAATTTTATTCTAACCAAAAAACGCCTACTTATGATGACAAAAAATACATCAAAACGAAAAGTAAAAATTCTGTCTTTTGCTTCTTTGCCTTTTATATTGAGTGCTTTTGTACTTTTTAGTCAAAAATCGTTTGCGCAAGAAGTAGAGAAAAAAGCTCAAAAAGTGGAACAAGCGTTGGAAAAACCTGTTCAATCGCAAGCCCAAATTCTTCTTGGACAAGCAACTACTTTAAGAGATTCGCTTCTCAAAACTGATCAAGTCAAAACAGCTACACCAATAGAAAAAGTGATTACGAAAGATGAGTTAAAAACGATTTTGAAAAGTAATGCACAAAACAAAATTATCTTGAATGATGCTGGAGATATTATTCTGAATGATTCTATCAAAATAAAAGATATTGTCTTGAAAAAAGAGTTGACTCCAACGATTTTATATGGAACGGACGGAAAAATTTTGCAAAAAATTGATCCAAAAGATATCGAAAAAGTTTTTGTAAGAAAAAGCGGAGGTGAAGATTTTATTGAAGTTATCAAAAAAGATTCAAGTATCATCAAAATTTTCAATTCAGAAAAAGATATTCCGAATATCAATAAAAAAGTAAAAACAGCTAAAATGCCAACAGTAAAAAATAATATTACGTTGAAAAATGGTTATTCAATTTACACGGACAAAAACGGCGTTGAGCATAGAATTATTAGTTCAGAAATTGATAAGGTTTATATTACAAATAATAAAAATGGTGAATTTGATTTATCCAAATCTCCTAAAACAATTACAAGTTTAAAAGTTAATAATATAAATAGTGATGATGTGAATATTACGATTCTTCCAAAGAATGGATATTCAGTAGAATATAAATTTACGGAATCTAATGAATCATTATCTAAACAATTAGATAAAAAGCGAACAGAGTTGAAGCTTGATGAGCAAAATACTAAAAAGCAAATAAAAGAAATCGAAATACTACAAAAAGGAGAGCGTAAAAAGAATAAAAGTTAGTACCTTTTTTACATTATTGTTATATCTTTACTCAAACTTTAAAATTTTACTTATATGAAAAAATGTTTATTTTTTATTCCATTATTAGCTTTCGCTATTAATACAAATGCTCAAACTAAATTTGGAGCTAAAGCAGGTCTTAATGTATCAAATTTATCTGGAGATAACCAAAATGCTGATGCAAAAGTAGGTTTTCATGTTGGAGGTTATGCTAATATAAAATTTGCTGAGAAATTTGCGTTTCAACCTGAATTGTTATATTCAGCTCAAGGAGCTAAAGAGTCAGGACAAATTTATGTTAATCAAGAAATTGGAAATGTTAATGCAGACGTGAAATATAAATTAGATTATATTAATGTTCCATTAATGATCAAATTCTATCCAACTCAAAATTTTAATATTGAAGCTGGACCTCAAATTGGTTTCTTAGTTAATGCAAAAGCTAACGTTAAAACAACAGCTTTAGGACAAAAAATAGACACTGATCAAGACATGAAAGATTACTTAAAATCTACAGATTTTGGTTTAAACATTGGATTAGGATACGAATTTTCTAATGGTCTTAATGCAGGAGCTCGTTACAATTTTGGACTTTCAAATATCTCTGATGAAAACGGAGGAGATATAAAAAATTCTGTATTTTCAGTTGGTTTAGGATATTCATTCTAATCATTCTTTTATAACATATTCAAAAAAGGAAACTCGCACGAGTTTCCTTTTTTTGTACGTCATGTTTTGGCATTCTGATTTCTTATTTTTGAGAAGATTGTTTAACTTTCCTAAAAATTCAGAATTTGTTACAAGCAGGCGATTTCAAAATTTACAATGCTTCCGCTGGAGCAGGTAAAACTTACACTTTGGTAAAGGAATTTCTTTCGTTGTTATTGACGAATGAAAGCGATTATCATTTCGAACACATTTTAGCTATTACGTTTACGAATAAAGCGGCGGGTGAAATGAAGGAACGTATCATCGAAACTTTAGAAGAAATTGCAAAAAATCCTAACCCAAAAGAAGATCAATATATTCTCGAATTAGCTTCGGAACTGAATTTGAAGCCTGAAATCATTAAGACAAAAGCATACAATATTCTGATTGCGATTCTTCATAATTATTCCAAATTTTCGATTTCTACGATTGATAAATTTAATCTTCGATTGATGAAATCTTTTGCACAAGATTTGGGTTTATCAATGAATTTTGATGTCGAAATGAATACAAATGAAATCATTAACGAATCGGTTGATTTGTTGTATTCAAAAATTGGAGAAGACGAAAAATTAACGCAAACAATGATCAAAATTGCGTTGGATAATATGGATGAAAATAAATCGTGGGATATTCGAAAAACGCTTTCTTCAGACACTTCGGACATTTCTAATGATCGCCATTTACAAGATTTAGAAAAGTTGAAAAACATTTCGTTAGACGAATTTATTAGTTATCGAAAAGTTGTTTTTGATGATATAAAAACTTTGAAAGATGGTTTGATTACAATTGGAAATGAGTTTTTCGAATTGCTTGCAAACAATGGAATTTCGGTAAATGAATTACCAGGAAAAAGTCGAGGAATTGCTGCTTTTTTCCAGAAATTAAAAAACTTTGATGGTTTTGGTTTGATTTTACCAACCGATGCTAATACAAAAGATATTTTGGAAGAAGGTTATCTTTCGAAAGTGAAAGATGCAACTGCTGAATCTATTTTTTCTAAAGTGAAAGATTTGTTCGAAAAAGCTGCAAAAATCAACGATCACTTACTTTTATTAACTTCAATTCAAAAAAATATATCGTCGATTTCGTTGATTAATGAAGTTGAAAAATCATTAGATTCGATCAAAAAAGATTCAAATGTTTTGTTGATTAATGAATTCAATACCATTATTAGTAAAAATCTGCAACAACAACCTGCCAATTTTATTTATGAGCGAATTGGTTCGCGTTACAATCATTATTTTATTGATGAATTTCAGGATACATCGACGTTACAATGGAATAATTTAAATCCGTTGGTCGAAAATGCACGCGCCCAATCTGACACAATTATGTTGGTTGGCGATGCAAAACAATCTATTTATCGTTGGCGAGGTGGAAATCCTGCGCAAATGATTGATTTAATTGATCGAAAAGAAGAAGAAAATATTAAAGTTGAAGAATTAGAAAAAAACTGGCGAAGTCACGAAAATATTATTCAATTTAACAATGAATTGTATTCGTTTATCGCGTCACAACTCAATTTGCCGAGTTTTCAATATTTGTACGAAATCGGAAATAAACAATTGACCAATCATCAAAAAGATGGTTTTGTCAAAATAAATTTTATTGAACAAGAAGGTCGTTCGAAAGATTTATTTAAAGAACAAAATTTAGAATTAGTTCTAAAAACAATTGAAGATTGTCAAGCAAATGGTTTCTCATTAAATGATATTGCGATTTTGGTTCGTAGTAATGCGCAAGGGATTTTGTTAGCGAAATATTTGACCGAAAATAATTTGGTTGTGATTTCTAATGAAGCTTTGTTGTTAAAGAATTCTTTCGAAATTCAATTGATTGAATATTTATTCAAAATCACCTCAAATCCACAAGATGAACAATCGAAAATTCGTTTTTTGATGGTGGCTTATGAATTAGAATTATTCAAAACAGATGATTTAACAATCACAGTTGAAAAAGCATTAAAAGGCGATTTGCCAAAGTTTTTAAAATTAACCAAATCACTTGGAATTGATTTAGATTTTATTCAAGATCAAAACCTTTCGTTGTATGATTTTACAGAAAAAGCGATTCGAACTTTACATTTACAAGAACGTTCGCCCGCTTATATTTTAAGTTTTTTAGATGTTATTTTAGAATATTCATCAAAAAATGAATCTGATCTGAATTCATTTCTCGAGTTTTGGTCGACAATCAAAGATAAAGCGAGTATCAAAACGCCAAAAGGTGTCGATGCAATTCAGATTATGACGATTCATAAATCAAAAGGATTGGAATTTCCAGTTGTAATTTTGCCGTTTTTAGATTGGCAAAGTAAGAATTCTAAAATTTGGATTCCATTACAAAAAGATGAAGAAAATCCGTTTGAAACATTTTATGTTGGAATTAATAATGAATTAAAATCAATCAAAAATGAAGCGATAAAATCGAAGATTGACGAAGAAGAAAATTTGGTTCAATTGGATGAAATTAATACGCTTTATGTTGCAACAACGCGTGCAAAAGAGCAATTGTATATGATTGCGCAAAAACCAAAAGAGTCTTCGAAATCTAAAAATATTGCAAATTATTTACACGAATTTGTTTTCAGTAAAGGTTTTTCTGAAGATGAAGTTATTTTGAAAGGTTCTCCTGAACGAATTTCAATTCCAAAAATTATAGAAAATTCTTCGGCTGAATTAAAAATTTATTCTTCGGATTGGAATACGCGTTTAGTAATTAATACCAATTCGGAAAAAGCACAGGAAAAGTTGAAATTCACCGAATTTGGAAATACAGTTCATAACATTTTATCGCAAATTGTGACACAAAATGATTTACCAAAAATCATTGAAAGTGAAAAACAACGTGGTACAATTTCAGCCGAAAATGTAGAACATCTGCAAAAAACCTTGCAAAATTTATTACAAGATGCTAAATTAGTTCCATATTTTGCTAGAGGTTTAACGGTTTTGAATGAACGCGATTTTATTGATGAAAATGGACAAATTTTCAGAGCCGACCGTGTGGTAATTGATGAAGAAAATAATTGTTCGATTATCGATTATAAAACTGGTCAACCCGATTTAGATCATCATTTTCAAGTGAATAGATATGCCGATTTTTTTAGAAATTTAGGTTATAATATTCAGACCAAAATCTTGATTTATATTGATGATGAACAGCAAAAAATAAATGTTGTAGAGGTATTTTGATGAATGAAAATGTAAAATTAAAATTAGCGAGTTTACCCGAAACACCCGGTGTTTATCAGTATTATAACAAAAAAGGAGATTTGTTATACATTGGTAAAGCGAAAAACTTGAAGCGTCGCGTGAATTCGTATTTCAATAAACAACACGATTCGAAACGTTTGCGTGTTTTGGTGAGTAATATCGATAACATCGAAACCATCAACGTAAATTCTGAATATGACGCGTTGTTGTTGGAAAATAATTTGATTAAAGAGCATCAGCCACGATACAATATCCTGTTAAGAGATGACAAAACCTATCCTTGGATTTGCATCAAAAATGAACGATTTCCACGTATTTTTTCGACTCGAAATGCTATCAAAGATGGTTCGGAATACTTTGGACCATATTCTAACGGAAAAGCGATGAAAGTTTTGTTAGGTTTGATCAAAGAATTGTATCAACTAAGAACATGTTCGTATGATTTGAGTGAGAAAAATATCGAAAATCATAAATTCAAAGTTTGCTTGGAATACCATATTGGTAATTGTCTTGGGCCTTGTGAAGCTTATCAAACCGAGGAAGAATACAACGAGCAAATTTCGGCAATTCGTAATATCATCAAAGGAGAATTTAACGAACCAAAGCAATATTTGGTTAACCAAATGACAAAATATGCATCGGATTTGAAGTTTGAAAAAGCGCAAATGATTAAAGAAAAAATCGAAGCGTTACAGAATTATCAATCTCGTTCTACAATTGTTTCGCCTACGATTACCAATGTTGATGTTTTTTCGATTACGTCGGACGAAGAATATGCGTATGTCAATTTCATGAAAATTTATCACGGTGCAATTATACAGTCGCATACGGAGGAATGGAAAAAGAAATTGGACGAAACGGACGAAGATTTATTAGAACGCGCAATTATTGATTTCTCAGATCGATTTAATTTAACTTCGAAAGAAATTTATGTTCCATTCGAATTGAGTTTAGAAATTCCGTTCAGAAAAATTACAGTTCCAAAAATTGGAGATAAAAAACATATTGTCGATTTATCGTTAAAAAATACCCGAATTTATCGTTTAGAACAGCTTAAACAAACTAAAATCGTCGATCCTGATCGTCATACAAATCGTATCATGAATCAGATGAAAGTTGATTTGCGTTTACCCACAGAACCTCGACATATAGAAGGTTTTGATAACTCTAACATTCAAGGAACGAATCCTGTTTCGGCTTGTGTGGTGTTCAAAAATGGAAAACCAAGTAAGAAAGATTATCGCATTTTCAATGTAAAAACCGTAGAAGGACCAAATGATTTTGCAACAATGGAAGAGGTGATTGAAAGACGATATTCGAGAGTTTTGGCTGAAGGAGAATCTTTGCCTCAATTAATTTTGATTGATGGTGGAAAAGGACAATTAAGTTCGGCTCTAAAATCGATTAATCGTTTGGGTTTACGCGGAAAAGTTTCGGTGATTGGAATTGCGAAGCGTTTAGAAGAAATTTATTATCCAGATGATCCTTATCCGTTATATTTGGACAAAAATTCTGAAACCTTGAAAGTGCTTCAACATGTGCGAGATGAATCGCATCGATTTGGAATTACACGCCACCGAAATCGACGAAGCAAAAACGCTTATAATTCGGTTTTGGAAGAAATAGAAGGTATCGGTCCGCAAACAATTAAAGAATTATTAACAAAATTTAAATCGGTCGAACGAATAAAAAATGCATCTTTGTTAGAATTAACCGATTGTATAGGAAAATCTAAAGCAAAAAAAATAAAAGATTATTTTTCGAATGATGAAAAATCTACTAATTGACAGAGATTTAACGTCTCTTTTGAACAATCCAAAGCTACAAGCCACTTTGGCAATTGTTCCTATCACTTTATTTGTACTTGGCTTGTTAAGTTATTTTGGAATTTTTTATTCTATGTTTAGCACGCTCGATGCGCAGCTAGGACATTTAGGAAGTTCTAAATCGTTATTGAGTGCGTTATTAGGAAATCTTATCATTTTTATCTTCTTGGTATTGATGAGTTTTTTCACTGGCGTGATTTCTTTTGTATACTTTATTGTACACGCTTTAAAGAATCCAAATTTGATAAAAAGTGATGATCGCTTGGTCTGGATTACGATTATTATTTTTGGAAATGGAATAGGAATTTTTGTCTATTGGCTGACTCAAATCAAGCGAAAAAAACCTCGTCCAATTATTGATTTATACACAGACGATATTTAAAAATATAAACTGCTTTACAATTTAGTAAAGCAGTTTTTTTATGAATTATTTCAAAAATTTGTACCTTTTAACTACAAATCAAAACAACATGAAAATAGTAGAATTATTAGCAAAAGAATTGCAAAACGAGTATCAAATTACTAAAGAATTTATTGCAAGATTTCCTGAGGATAAAACGACATATAAACCTCACGAAAAAAGTATGGACATTACAATGTTGACGAATCATATCGTCGAAATATTTGCTTGGCCAGCATTAATATTAACTACAGATAAATTAGATTTTGCTACAGGAGATTATAAACCGACAAGTTTTACTTCTGTGCAAGATTTACAAAAGAAATTAGACGAAGATTACGATGCGGGTGAAAATGCCTTGAAAAACGCAACAGACGAACAATTGAATAATAATTGGAAAATTGTTGCAGGTGATACTGTCTTTGCAGATTTCACAAAATATGAAGCAATTCGTCATGCACTAAATCAAATCACACATCATCGCGCTCAATTAGGGGTATTTTATCGTTTATTGGGAATAGATTTACCTTCTAGTTATGGACCAAGTGCTGATTCTCAAAAGTTTAAATAAAAAAAGACCTCTTAAATAAGAGATCTTAAAATCATAATTAGTGTTAATTGTATTACTGATCAGTAATATTGTTATCTCAAAAATATAACATATATCATATTTAAACAAATCTAAGTTGTGTTTTTTTTAAGAAATATTAACAATTTTATAATATTCGTAGTTAATAATCTATTTTATTAATTTTATCTAAAAAAGACATCTATAAAAGTATCAATTAATATGAATTCATAAAAAAAGCTTTCGAAATCCTCGAAAGCTTTTTTGTATTTTGACTTTATATTGTTTTAAACAAAAGGAGTTTTTACAACTTCTGCTAATACATTTTTATCACGAATTTGAATTCTGATTGTTGTTCCAACTTTAGCAAAATCTGTATGAACGTATGCTAAACCAATTCCTTGTTTCAACATTGGAGACTGCGTTCCTGAAGTCACTATACCAATTGTATTTTCGTTATCATCTACAACTTTATAATCGTGGCGAGGAATTCCTCTTTCGATCATTTTGAAACCAACTAATTTCTTCTCAACTCCAGCTTCTTTTTGAGCTTTCAAAATATCAGAAGAAATAAAATTTGTATCCAATTTTGTTACCCAAGCAAGACCAGCTTCTAATGGAGTTGTATCATCGTTGATATCATTTCCGTATAAACAGTAACCTTTCTCTAAACGCAATGTATCACGAGAAGCTAAACCACAAGGCTCGATATCGAAAGATTTTCCAGCTTCCATAACTTTGTCCCACATTTCGTTTGCTTGCTCATTCGCGAAATAAATCTCGAAACCTCCAGAACCAGTGTAACCTGTTGCAGAAATAATTACATTTTCCATACCTGCAAACGTACCAATTGCGAAATGATAGAACGGAATTTCAGCCAAATTAACATCTGTCAACGCTTGCATTGCTTCAATTGCTTTTGGACCTTGGATAGCTAACAAAGACATCTCATCAGATTTGTTTGTTAATTCTGCACCAAACGTATTGTGTTTGTTCATCCATTCCCAATCTTTATCGATGTTAGATGCATTTACAACTGCCATCCATTCATCTTCAGAGATTTTATAAATGATTAAATCATCTACAATTCCTCCTTTTTCGTTTGGCATTGCATTATATTGAGCTTGACCAATGGCAACTTTCGTTACATCATTCGTCAATAAGTGTTGTAATAAGTCTGTTGCTTTTTCTCCTTTTACAAAAAATTGTCCCATGTGAGAAACGTCAAAAACACCAACTTTTTCGCGAACAGCAAAGTGTTCTTGGTTAACACCTGCGTATTGCACTGGCATTTCATATCCAGCAAAAGGAACCATTTTCGCACCTAAATCTTTGTGCTTTTGGTTTAATGCAGTTACTTTCATTGTTTGTTTGCTTTGATAAGTTTATAATTCTCCCAAAAATAAGGAATTAATTGTTAGGAAAATTTCTTAAATAGAAGATTATCTAATTTTGTGAATAATTTTTAAATTCCCTTCCGTCGCTTTATACGGCTCGAAACGCATAACCGATTTTCCTTTACCAAATTTGTTCATAAACTTTTCGTTTATTTTTCCTGATAATTTCAACGGTTGACAACCTTCACAAGGAATAATCAAAATGGTATCGTTTGTTTTACCTTTTACTTTTACAATTTCGTACGAATAATCTGTATCCAAACGAGAATTAATAACATTTTCAATTGGCTTATCGAAGCTTTCAATAAAGAAAACACGTCGATCTTTGTTACTTCCAATAATAATTGCAACACCAACTAAAATCAATAAAACGACAATTGATATGGTCAAAATTTTTTTAAAATCCATCTTTTTGGTTAATTCGTAGATTAAAAGTAATAATTCATTCTGAATGAAAAAAATATTCGTTTTATTTCCTATCTTTTTACTTCTATTTACATTGAAAATGAATAGTTGTACAAAATCAAAAATATTAAAAGAAAAACATTCAATTTCATTACAAAATATTCAAAATGGTGATTTGATTTTTGTTGGTGCGCAAACAGAAGAACTTTCGGGCGCAATAAATAGAGTGACAAAAATAAATGACGATACCAATTTTGATCATGTTGGATTGATCGAAAAAACGGCTGATTCTATTTTTGTTTTACACGCTGCTCCAATGGGCGGATCACAACGAGAGGAAATTCATCATTTTTACATTTCTCAAACCGAAAAGAATAATAAAATTGTTATTTATCGTCTCAAAAAAGAATATCAATCAACGATTCCTCATGCAATTGAAAAAGCTAAAACAATGCTCGGAAAACCTTATAATTGGTTATATATTTTGAATGATGACGAATTATATTGTTCCGATTTTGTGGAAAGAGCCTTTCGTGATGATAACGTTTTTGAACTAATTCCGATGAATTTTAAAAACAAAGAAACCGGAATTATTGATAATTTTTGGATAGATTTTTATCGTAAAAAAGGAAAAGAAGTTCCGCAAGACGAACCTGGAACAAATCCAAATCAATTGGCTACTTCTGAGAAATTAATTAAGGTTGGAGAGGTGAAACTTTAAAATAATTTTGAAAAACTAATATGCTTGTTGTAGAAATCAGAATGACAGTATATTTTTATTTTGTACTTTTTTAATGTCATATAATTTAGTAAAGAGATTTAAATATTTTCTAAAACATATTTAGTCTATTAAATTAATAGAGTTTATATTTGTCGCAAATTTTGTGTCAAATGTTAAAAAAGATTGCGAGCAATACATTATTTCGATTGCTTTTGGGTGTGATTGCCGGTTTGGTTTTAGGAAATTATCTGAATGAAAATACAATTCAAATTGTTTTATCCTTAAAATATTTTACAGGACAATTAATCTTCTTTTTGGTTCCGTTAATTGTAATCGGTTTTATTGTTTCTTCAATTACGAAATTAAGCGAAGGCTCAGCTAAAATAGTAGGTTTTTCATTATTAATTGCCTATTTATCTTCTATAGGAGCGGGGTTATTTTCGATGATTGCAGGTTATCAAATTATTCCAAATTTATCTATTCCAACTTCTGTTGATTCGTTGCGAGAAGTTCCAAAAATTTTATTTCAATTAGATATTCCGCCAATTTTTTCGGTAATGACAGCATTGGTTATTTCGTTGATGTTGGGAATGGGAATTTTGATTACAAAAGCGAAGGAATTAGAAAAGATTTTTGATCAATTCAAAGATATTGTAATTCTTTTGGTAAACAAAGTTTTGATCCCGATTTTACCTTTTTTCATTGCTGCGAATTTTGCAATTTTAAGCTACGAAGGTTCTATTGAAAAGCAATTGCCAGTTTTCTTGAAAGTAATTTTGATTGTTATTGTTGGTCATTTTATTTGGATGACATTAATGTATACAATCGCAGGATTTTATCATAAAACAAATCCATTCAAACTTTTAAAATATTATCCACCTGTTTATTTAACGGCAGTTGGAACAATGTCTTCGGCGGCGTCTTTGGGGGTTGCGGTAAAAGCGGTGAATGATAGTAAGGTAATTAAATCTACGATTTCTAATTTTACGATTCCATTTTTCTCGAATACACACTTATGTGGTTCAGTTTTGACGGAAGTTTTCTTTGTAATGACGGTTTCGCAAGTATTGTACGGTCATATTCCAGATGTTGGAACAATGGTAATTTTTGTCTTGCTTTTAGGCGTTTTTGCTGTTGGTGCACCTGGAGTTCCGGGTGGAACAGTTGTCGCTTCGTTAGGATTAATATCAAATGTTTTAGGATTTGATGAAGCTGGAGTCGCTTTAATCTTGACTATTTTCGCATTACAGGATAGTTTTGGAACTGCGTGTAACATTACAACTGATGGTGCATTGAGCATGATTGTAGATAAATATGCTGAAGAGAAATAATTTCAACTCATCTGTGAAAAATATAAAAAAAAAATCACTTCATTTCGAAGTGATTTTTTTATGAATTATTTTCTTCTTCCTCGATGAGGATTCTTTGGTTTTGTATCTTTTTTTGGTTTAAAACCAGTATTATTTTTCTTGAAATTATTATTGTTACTATTCGCGTCAGGTAATTTATAAAACTCTTTTGGTGTTTTAATCACTGTTACATAATTACCAATTAATTTCTCAATATTTGCCAAATCGCCTCTTTCATCGGCAGCACATAAAGAAATCGCTTTTCCTTCGCGTCCTGCTCTACCAGTACGTCCAATTCGGTGTACATATGTTTCAGGAACATTCGGTAATTCGTAATTGATCACATAAGGTAATTGATCAATATCGATTCCACGAGCAGCAATATCAGTGGCAATTAATACTTTTAATTTTTCTTCTTTGAAATCATTCAAAGCACGTTGTCTGGCATTTTGAGATTTATCGCCATGAATTGCAGCGGCTGGAATTCCAGCCTTTTCCAAGTGTCTTACCAAACGATTTGCGCCGTGTTTTGTTCGTGTAAAAATCAAAGTACGATCTTCTGGATGTTCATTTAAAATGCTAACCAAAAGTTTTACTTTCATGTCTTTGTCTACATGATAAACAAATTGCTCAACTGTTTCGGCAGTCGAAGAAACAGGTGCCACGCTGACTTCTTTTGGACGACGAAGAACTGAATGAGAAAATTTTCGAATGTTTTTTGGCATCGTTGCCGAGAAGAAAAGTGATTGTCTTTCTTTTGGAATGATTTCTAAAATCTTTTTGATTTCATGAACAAATCCCATATCCAACATACGATCGGCTTCATCTAAAACAAAAATCTCTATTTGATTAATTTTTAAATGTCCTTGTCCAATCAAATCCAACAAACGACCAGGCGTTGCAATTAAAATATCAACACCATTTTTGATGGCTCCAATTTGTGGATTTTGATTAACACCTCCAAAAATCGCCAAATGTTTTAACGGTAAATTTTTACCATACAATTTAAAACTTTCGTTGATTTGAATGGCTAATTCACGCGTCGGTGTTAAAATTAATGTTCTAATTTTTCTTCCTTTACTCGGAGAATTTGTTAAGTTTTGTAGAATAGGAATCGCAAAAGATGCTGTTTTTCCTGTTCCTGTTTGTGCACAACCAATAATGTCATTTCCTTCTAAAACTAAAGGAATAGATTGCTCTTGTATTTCGGTTGGTTCTGTATATCCAGCCTCTTCAATTGCTTTTAAAATTGGTTCAATTATATTTAATTCTGAAAAATTCATTGATTAAAATCGTGTAAGTTTTTATATAGAAATAGATAAGCACTTCCGTCGAAGTGCTTTATAATTAAAAAATAATTCTATTCCATTTCTTTTGCGTTGCGATCAATTTTTTCATCAGGTTCTGTAGCATGTACAGAGTTTACCGAATAATTTCTCCAACGTTCTAAAATATCTATCATATCAGCAGGCATCGGAGATTCGAAATACATACGTTCTCCTGTTGTAGGATGATCAAATCCTAATGTACGTGCGTGTAAAGCTTGGCGTGGACAAGCTGCGAAACAATTGTCAACAAACTGTTTGTATTTGTTGAATGTTGTTCCTTTCAAAATGCGATCTCCACCATAACGAGCATCATTGAATAATGGATGTCCCAAATGTTTAAAATGTGCACGAATTTGGTGTGTACGACCTGTTTCTAATTTACATTCGACCAATGTAACGTAAGAAAAATTCTCCATTACTTTATAATGTGTCACAGCATGTTTACCTTGATCTCCGTCAGGAAAAACTGCCATTTGCATACGATCTTTTAAGTGTCGACCAATATGTCCTGTAATTGTTCCTTCTTGTTCCGCCAAAACTCCCCAAACCAAAGCATTGTACAAACGGTCTGTGGTGTGAGCTGCAAATTGCTCTGCTAAACTTGTCATCGCAACTTCTGTTTTTGCAATAACCAAAAGTCCGCTTGTGTCTTTATCAATACGATGTACTAAACCAGGACGCTCCATTTGATCTGACATTGATGGTAAATTATCAAAATGAAACTTTAGGGCATTTACCAAAGTGCCTGTGTAATTTCCATGTCCAGGATGCACAACCATTCCAGGTTCTTTATCAATTACGACAACTTGATCGTCTTCGTAAATAATTTTGATCGGAATATCTTCTGCTATAACTTCATTCTCACGTGGAGGAGTTTCTAACATAATCTGAATAAAATCTCCAGGCTTTACTTTGTAATTCGATTTTACAGATTCATTGTTCACTAAAATGTTTCCGTTATCGGCTGCTTGTTGAATTTTATTTCTTGTCGCGTTCTCAATTCTAACCATTAAGAACTTATCTATACGCAATAACGATTGACCTTTGTCAACCGTTATTGAAAAATGCTCGTATAGTTTATTGTTGTCTTCCTCTTGTAAGAAATCTTCTAAATCTTCTGTCATTTATTCTCTTTCTATTCTATAATAACCTCTTCCGGGGCTTTAGGCGCTTCTGTAGGCTTTTGTTGCTCTGTAGGCTGATTATTTTGTTGTTGCATATCTTTGATCTGCTGTTCAGCTTTTTGTGTTATAATATCTCTATATTGGGAACCGCTAATTGTATCTTCGCCAAAGTTTTTGTACTGAATATCTAATTCTTTTAACTGCGTTCTAATTTTATCGCGAGGTTCTGTTGATAACCAAATATCAATTGGTTGACCTTGATCGTAAGTATCCGTAGCAAATGGGAACTGATAAACAACTCTTGCGTTGATTGTGTCATGAGAAGCTCCAATAAATTTGATTTGACCAATCTCGAAGAAATTATCTTTGATTGATTTTTTAGCTTCTGTCAACGTTAAATTAACCAAATTAGGCATTCTAACACCAGATAACATTCCGCGTCCTAATACCAAATCAACTGTTGCAAAACGAGGTAATTGTTCGCCTGCTTTTACAATTTTTCCGTTGTATAATATTTTTAGAACCGCGTCTTTTGCTAAATCTGGTTCGTAAATTATTTTTCCAATTTTAAGACCAGAAATTTCTAATTGTGTAAAGGCTAAACGTTTTGATTTTCCAACTAAATCTGGTAATTCAACTGGACGATATGTTTTCGGATTTGACTTAATAAAGATACGACGACCTTCTTTTACACGCGATTCTGCTGCAGGATAAAAATCCATAATAGCAAAAGGTTTCGTATTTGGATCAAAACGAGAACTATCTACTTCATATGTCAAACCAAGTTCTTCTAACTTAGCTGTAGCATCAGTAATATTCATTTTAGATAAATCCGGAACTTCAACAAATTCATTGTGATTTGTATACGAATCTAACCAAATGTTAAAAATAAAATGGTAAAGCCCAAATGATAGCGCTATTACAATAGCTACATTCAGCAAAACTTGAATGATTGATTTTACTCCTTTCATTGAAATGATAAATTGTCGCACAAATATAGTTTAAAAATAATATTTATGATTGATGTCAAAGTTCTATATTTGAATAAATTTTAAATTAAACATGTTAAGAGTAGCAGTTGTAGCAGGTGGATATACGGATGAAAGCGTGATTTCGTTGAAAAGTTGCGAGTTAATTTACTCAAGTCTAAATCCAGAAAAGTACGACAGAACAAGGGTTCGAATCTTAAAAGAAGGTTGGTTTGCCGAAATTGAAGGCGAAAAATATCCAATCAATAAAGGTGATTTTTCATTTGAAAAAAATGGAGAAAAAATTACGTTTGATGTCGTTTTTAATACAATTCATGGTACGCCAGGCGAAGATGGTTATTTGCAAGCGTATTTTGAAATGATTGGTTTACCATACAATGGATGCCCTTTTTATCAATCTGCCTTAACATTTAATAAAAAAGATTGTATCGCAGTATTGAGTAAATATGGAATTCCACACGCGAAATCAATTTATCTTAATCAAGGAGATCAATATTCTGCAAAAGAAATTATCGATCAAGTTGGTTTACCTTGTTTTGTGAAACCAAATCGTTCAGGATCAAGTTTAGGAATTTCAAAAGTTCATAAAGAAGATGAATTTGAAGCTGCAATGCAAAAAGCTTTTCTTGAAGATAAAGAAGTTTTGATCGAATCTTTCTTAGATGGAACTGAGATATCGGTCGGAGTTTTAAATTACAAAGGAGAAACAATGGTGTTGGGAATTACAGAAATTGTTTCGCACACAGAATTTTTTGATTATGATGCAAAATATAA
>NZ_DLJI01000025.1:0-57762 GCF_002484185.1 Empedobacter sp. UBA7620
TAGGTCGTCGCCAGTTTTTATCAAAAGCCTCAAGTGAACAACTTGAGGCTTTTTTTGTGGGTATACGTCGCGCTTTAGACTGAACGTTTTAAGCTTTACGCATCTCCAGACTATGTTTTATAAAACAAGAAGCTTCCAATCAGTAAATAAGAGGCTTCTAATTAGTCAACAAGAAGCTTCTTCTTAATAAAAAGAAAGCTTCCTTTTTACAACTAACTCAGAACTTACAACTCATAACTCGATAACACTCCTTTGTAGATTTTTATTGTCAGTCTTAAATCTTATGTCTTATAACTTATTACTCAAAACTCAGAACTTAAAACCCGCGTTAGGGATAGTAGTGTAAATCCTTTTGTAGGAGTTGGATTTTCTGTAATCACTTCTAATCTTCTTTTACAAAAGATTGGAACGGATAGCCCAACCGAGCGATTTGCATTAGCTGTGTTTGTATTATTTTGGTTATTTTATAAATAATATAAATGGAAGGCAAAGAGCGAGGGAACGCCCAAATAATTACAAAAAAAGCCCAACCGAAGTTGAGCTTTTAAAATATAGATGAAAGGGTAATAATTTACTCGCCTAAATATGAAACTGTCTTAGAATCTCCTTCAACAGTAACTTTAGTCAAGTTATATTTTGCTAAATTTTTCATTGATTTGTCCCATTTTTTACCGCTTAAAGCAGCTTGAGATTTTAATTCATTCAAATCAATGTTTTCGTTAGCTTTTAAAATTTCAATAATTTGAGTTTCTTCTTCTGTCAATTCGTAAGCTGGTGCAGCTTTTTCTGGACGCATTTGAGGGAAGAATAAAACTTCTTGAATAGATGGATTATTTGTTAAGAACATAATCAAACGATCCATTCCGATTCCTAAACCTGATGTTGGAGGCATTCCGTATTCTAAAGCACGTAAGAAATCTTGGTCGATAAACATTGCTTCGTCGTCACCTCTATCAGCTAAAGCCATTTGTGCTTCAAAACGCTCACGTTGATCGATTGGGTCATTTAGCTCAGAATATGCGTTAGCAATTTCTTTTCCACAAACCATTAATTCGAAACGCTCAGTTAATTCTGGATTATCACGGTGTTTTTTAGTCAATGGAGACATTTCTTTTGGATAATCTGTAATGAAAGTTGGTTGAATGTAGTTTCCTTCACATTTCTCACCAAAAATTTCATCGATTAATTTTCCTTTACCCATCGTCTCATCAACCTCGATTCCCATTCCTTTAGCAGCCTCAAATAATTCTGCTTCAGATTTTCCATCGATATCAAATCCAGTGAAATCAATAATTGATTGACGCATTGTTACACGTTTGTAAGGCGCTTTGAAATCAATTTTATGTTCTCCAAAAGTTGCTTCAGAAGTTCCATTAACAGCAATTGCACAATGCTCTAATA
This sequence comes from Empedobacter sp. UBA7620, assembly GCF_002484185.1. Taxonomy (NCBI): domain Bacteria; kingdom Pseudomonadati; phylum Bacteroidota; class Flavobacteriia; order Flavobacteriales; family Weeksellaceae; genus Empedobacter; species Empedobacter sp. UBA7620. The sequence goes on from NZ_DLJI01000025.1 coordinate 1,402, forward strand.
ATCGCTCTGTGAAATCCATCATCCAGTTATAATCTTTGTAAGCAACGTAAATTTCCATTGCTGTAAATTCTGGATTATGCGTACGGTCCATCCCTTCGTTACGGAAGTTTTTAGAAAATTCGTACACACCATCAAAACCACCAACGATTAATCTTTTTAGGTATAATTCGTTCGCGATTCTTAAATATAATGGAATGTCTAATGCATTGTGATGCGTAATAAACGGACGAGCTGCTGCACCTCCAGGAATAGATTGTAAAACTGGAGTTTCGACTTCCATGTATCCACGATCGTTGAAGAAATTACGCATTGCGTTGAATAAACGTGTACGTTTTAAGAAAATTTCTTTCACGTGCGGGTTTACAACCATGTCTACGTAACGCATACGGTAACGCAATTCTGGATCTGTAAAAGCGTCAAATACATGACCTTCGTCGTCAGTTTTTACAATAGGTAATGGACGTAAAGTTTTTGATAACAGCGTTAATTTTGTTACGTGAACAGAAATTTCACCCACTTTAGTTTTGAATTCATATCCTTCAATTCCAATAAAATCTCCGATATCCATCAATTTCTTGAAAATTGTATTGTACTCAATTCCTTCTTCAGACGAAGAAATATCATCTCTCGAGATATAAACCTGTACACGACCTTCGCTATCTTGTAACTCAGCGAAAGAAGCTTTTCCCATTACACGAACACTCATCAATCGTCCGGCAAGCTTGACAACCTTTCCTTCTTCGTACTTTTCCTTAATTTCTTTAGAATTAGAAGTTACCACGAATTCTTCGGCAGGGTAAGGCTCAACGCCTAAGTCTCTTAATTGTTGTAGTTTTTCTCTACGAATAATTTCTTGTTCAGACAATTGCATAGTGAATATAATTTATATAAAATGAATGCAAAATTATGAAAAATAATCTTGATTCACGAAGTTTTTATGATTTAATAATGTAAGAATTATCAGTATTGATGCGAGTTTTAGTCTACTAACTCAAAACGACGCTCTAACGTGTAATCCGTATCTTGAAATTTCACCTTTTTGGTTTCGATACTATATGAAATCCAACCGTTATCTTTGATACGCGAAGTCGTTTTAACGTAATATTTTATGTCGTCTTTCAATCTTTTTTCAGATGGTTGTTCAGAACCTAATTTCGTTGCCAAATCTTTCAAATAGCTGTACCAAGAATTGGCCAACCAATCTTTATTGGCTTCTTGAAAACTTGACATAATGTAATTGGTTTGCGAAACTCCAATCTCATTCAATTTCAATTCTGTTGTCGCTGGAGTAGGAGAAGTGCTGAATAAATTGTCCATGTACGACTGATAAACAAACGGTGCACTTTCTAAAGTAAAATTACTTTTTCCGTAAAAATGATGAAATTGACGAATGTCTTTGTCAAATAATTTAACAATATTTTCTTCTGTAGAATAGTGTTGAAGATTCTTTTTGATTAACGCAATCGCAGTAGGATTATCCAAATATTTATTCTCTAAATCTTCTGATGATAAAACCAATTGTTTGATCGTTTTATCTAAATCTGTATAACCCAAAAATCGTCCGTCTTGGTCTATTTTAAAGGAAATCGAAACATTATTAACTAAAGAAAAAGGATTATTTAAAAATGATTTTGAATTGAATTGTACATTTCTAAAATTCCACTTTACAATGGTTTCATTTTGATAGACATTTTCAACCTGAATAATAACGTTATAAGTATATTGTTCTTGATGCGAAATTGTATCATCTTCCAACTTCACCTCACTTGTTGTTACATTATATCGTTTCTCGTTTCCAATATTCCAATATGTTTTCGGGAAAATAATCGTTTCCTGAGGCGCATTAAAAATGGTGTCATTTTTAACAACCGGCGAAATTGTATCTTGAATAGGATCTTGTGCGAATATTTTTATCGAAAAAAATAAAAAAAACAGATAATATGTAAAGTTAATTTTCATTTATAAGCAATCAAACTAATTCAAAAATAGAGCAAATTATCTAAAATGAAGTTTGAAATTCGTTAAAAAATAAAACTTAGTCATTTAAAAGTTTTATACTTAATTGATTAACTGTTTTCTTAGAACCAATGTTTAAGCTAAATAAATATTCAGATTTGATTAAAATTGAATTCAAATCGTATGTATTTTCATATTTTACTTTTAATTCAACTGTTTCTGAATATTTTTTGATTTCTTTTTTCACCTGTTCTTGCGACAAATTCAGTTTAGCATCATTCAACATATAATACGCCATTTCTTCCCATAATTTTTCAAAATCATCTTTGCTCAAATTTTGGTCAGAAGCAATTGTATACGTACCTTTTTCTTTGTTGATGTCTTTTAGATAAGTATTTGTTGTAGAAGAAATTGGAAACCCAAAAATATTTTCCTGTACCGATTTTCCTTCATATGTTTCACCTAAACGAAAATATTGTCCATTAAAATAATTGAAAACATGAATTTCTTGCTCAAAAACATACGGAACATACGTTTTTGACTTGACCATTTCCTCGATGTACGCAATATTTGCCTTATAATCATCAGATTTTTTGCGTTGTTTGCCAAGTTTATCAGTTATTTTAAGCAATTTTTCTTCAATCTGAGGAACATTTAATAATTCTAAAAATTCTCCAGAAGGATTTGTTGTGAATTCGTATTCTATTCCTTCAGAATTATTGATAAAATCGCGGTAAAATTCATCAGGATCATTGGATTGATTTTTACCATTTACAAATGTATACTTATTGGCAAAATCATTTTTGTCAACCAATTCCATCGATTTATTTGATTGGTTGATGACTTTAGAAACCGTGTCATTTACAGAAATCGAAAAGTTACGATCTGTAAATGAGTAGTTATATACTTTATTTAATTCTAAATTTGGTTTTACCTGTACAGATTTTTCTTCAAAATTCACCTGCGCAAAAATGGCAGGAGAGTATAGTAAAATCAAGGTAAATAGGCTTGTTTTCATTCTCTCTAAAAGTTGTACAAATATAGAATGATTATTGAATATCCAAGTTATTTATTGAACGAATCATTGTATCAATTGGCTTAGTTTCCGAAATTTCTTTTTCCATCAAAGTTCCACCGATTTCTTTCAGCTTTTTAACCTGCGGAATAAAACGATTTTCTAGTGAACCTATAGCTTTATTGTAACTTTGGGTTGCTTGGTTAAGATTATGACCAACAGTTGCCAAATGTTGTATCAAAACATTCACACGATTGTATAATTCTATCCCTGCATCTCGCATTTGATATATATTTTCCGCAACATTTAATTGTTGCCAGCTAAACGCAATTGTGCGAAGCATTGTAATCAAAGTAGTTGGTGTTGCAATAATTATTCTATTGTTTAGTGCATCTTCTATCAAAGTTCGCTCCAATTCTAACGCAGCACCAAAAGAACTTTCAATTTGTAAATACATCACCACATAATCGGGCGCTTCTGTGTATTGATTCCAATAAGCCTTAGAACTCAAATTCTTTAAATGTTCGCGGACAGCTTTTGCGTGCATTTGCAAATGATGTTTTCTTAAATTCTCATCTTCCGTCTCAAATGCAAGCATATATTGGTTTAACGGAACTTTAGAATCGACAATAACTTTTCTATTTCCAGGAAGATTAACGATTAAATCTGGGCGAAGCAAACCATTTTCTGATTGAACAGAAGTTTGTTCTTCAAAATCACAAAAAGACGACATTCCAGCAAATTCAACCACACGACGCAATCCAATTTCTCCGTATTTTCCTCTTGTGTGCGAAGTTTTAAGTGCAGAAACTAATGTATTGGTTTCTTTTTGCAATTTATCGGTTGTGCCACGCATCGAATCTAAGAAAACTTTAATTTCTGAATAAGCGCCTTCTCGCGCTTTTTCAATTTCGGATATTTTTCCGTCAAATTTATTCAAGCTTTCATTTAATGGTTTGATTAACGAATCAATTGCTTGTTGACGTTTTTCTAAATCATTTTGAGAATTAGAAAAATGTTTATCCAATGTTGTTTTCGCTAAATCAAGAAATTGTTCGTTATTACTTTTCAAAACTTGAGCCGAAAGTGCTTCAAATTGTTCTTTTAATCGTTCATTCGTTTCGAGCATAAACGATTTTTGTTCCTCCACAGCTTTCATTGCTTCTTGATGACGAACCGTTAATTCTGTATTTTTTTCGCGCTCTTTTTGCCATTGATCCAAATTGAAATTAGCATCATCTTTTATTTCGATAAACTCATTTTTTAGCGAATCATATTGTTTTTGAAGTTCTTGGTATTTAATTTCATTTCCAATGATTGCAGAATTTGCTTTCGATTTTGAATATAAAAAACTGATAACGACTCCAATGATAAAAAAAAGGATGGACGAAAGTATGATTGCGCTGTTCATAATCTTAAAATTTAAACAAAGGAACGATTTTATACGACACAATACGTCGTTATTAAAAATAAAATCATAAAAAAACGACTCCTAAGAATCGTTTTTCATCTTAAATTAATTGTTTTGATCTCTTTAGATAATTTTTGTGCCTTTTATAAAATTAATGTTAAGAAAAAAGACAGCTTGAAAAAAGCTGTCTTTGTATGATTATAAATGAATAGAATCTTGGGATTCTGTCCTTAAATTATCTTTTGTTTCGAAGATAGAATTTTTGATGATTTGAGAACTTTCGTTCAAAATTGGTAAAATCTGGCTTTCGTCTTTTGTTTCTTTAAATCCTAATTCTAAAATCGGATCGATATAATACAAAATACTTGATGTTAAAAGTAAAGAGATTATTAATCCTAAAGCCGCTCCACCAAATCGATTAATGATTCCTAAACCAACTGCTTCTACCGTTTTTTGTGTTAAACTTGACGCTAATTTTATCGTGAAAAAAGCAATTGCAAATGTAATAACTAACGCAACCAAAGAAGTTAAGCTATCTGCAACAATATTGTACGAGTCGACATAAACTTCGATGATTTGATAAAATTTAAAACTTAACCAAATTGCTACAAAAAAACCGACTAACCCAATTAATTGAGAAATAAAACCTTTGAAAAATCCGTTGATAAAACCAAAAGCTAATGCAATTAAAATCAGAATATCAAGTTGATTGAAATCAGTCATTAAGCGTTTTGTAATTGATGTTTTTCAGAGATTTTTTTCAATGTTCCAACTAAGACATCAATATCTTCTTTAGATGTTTCGTATGAAAAAGATACACGTAAAGGTGTCATTTGATCAATTTCTTCTTCTGTGTACAATGTTTGCATAACTAATGAAACTTTTGCTGCACCAGAACTGCAAGCACTTCCTTGTGAAACAGCGATACCAGCTAATTCTAATTCGAATCCGATTAAGGCATCATGGAATGGTAATTTGATGCTTAATAATGCATACAAACTTTTGTCTAAATCATCTGATAATCCATTGAAAGAAACGCCTGGAATAGCTGCTTTTAATTGATCGATTGTATATTGTTTAATTTCTTTGATGTGATTTACATGAGCATCTAACTCATCAATCGCTAAATCAAAAGCTTTTGAAAGTCCAACAATTCCGTATACGTTTTCGGTACCAGAACGCATTCCTCTTTCTTGTCCTCCTCCAGCAATCAAGGCTTTTAAATGCGAAGCTTTTTTTGCATATAAAAATCCAGCACCTTTTGGTCCATGAATTTTGTGTGCTGAGCAAGAAGCGAAATCCATTCCCAAATCTTGGAAATCTAAATCGTAATGACCAACTGTTTGCACCGTATCTGTGTGGAACAATGTATTATTTTCTTGACACAATTGCGAAATACGTTTAATATCTGTTAAATTTCCAATTTCGTTATTAGCATGCATCAAAGAAACCAATGTTTTTTTAGATTGATCTTTAACTAATTCCTCTAATTGAGCATAATCAATGTCTCCATTTTTTTGAATATTGATGCGGATTACTTCAACTTTTCCACGATATTCTAAATCTTTGATACTTTCTTGTACGCATTTGTGTTCCATATCCGAAGTAATGATACGTGTAACATCTAAATCATTTACACAAGAACGTATAATCGTATTGTTAGATTCTGTCCCACAAGAAGTAAAATAAATTTCGGCAGGAGAAATATTTAAACGCTGCGCAATGTTCTTTCGAGCCATTTCTATAAGTGCCTTGGCTTCTCTACCAAAAACGTGGGTAGAAGATGGATTTCCGAAAACATTTTTCATCACATTTGCCATTTCGTCAACTACTTCTGGACGAATTGCTGTGGTTGCTGCATTGTCTAAATATACTCTTTGCATTATCGATTATTTACTGTATTGTTGTTTACTTTGAGGTTTTGAACAACAAATTTAAGTAAAATGTAAGGATTGAAAAAGTAAAATGTTATTTAAAACGCATCAAGTCCGAAGACAAAAATCTCCACTCAGGTGTAAGAAGTATGCCTTCTTTTGCAATATACCATGGTGAGATTAAATCGTTGCTTGGATTAGAAAGAATATGAATGTCTTGACTTGGATAATAACTTTGAGCCAAAATGAATATATTATTCCCATTTTTATCTTTCGCTAAATCAATTACCATTACAGCATGACTTTTTATATTTCCCTTTTGAAAAAATACATCGCCAATTTGAATCTCTTTGATAGAGATTGGTTTTAATAATTCAGCAATTGTATTTGAATTTGTATTTTCTAAATAATAGATCAAATATTGCATGTATTTCGTATGAGAATAATCTCCTTTTACATAGTCAGTGTAAGGAATTGGCTTTGTAGAAATTTTAGACAATTTATCTATTTCATTGTATTTTTTCGAACGGAAGAAATACTCTAAACGCAAACTCATCATCGCATTTGCATTAAACTGTACATTTTTTTTGGGTTGTTCTAAATCTAAAACTCCTACATATATATTTGGATTAGATTTTTTTTGACCATCAAAAGAATAAACAGCTGTATTATTGTTTTTGAGCGGAAGGTTATTTATCCATTTACCAAAATCTGTATAATTTTGATTCCTTTCATAATTTGGAGGTGTATCAAATTTTTTGAAAATTTTTAATTCACGAGAATGAATGAGACTATACTCCTCATTTTCTATCAATTCATTATTAGTAGAAGATTTTAGAATATGAGTATTACAGGACGATAAAAGAGTAAATAATATTAAAAATGTAAAACTTAAAAATTTCATTAAAACTAAAAAAAAACGTGCTATTCTTTGGTTAAGAGTTGAATTTGATCTCTTAATTCGGCTGCTTTTATAAAATCTAAATTTTTTGCAGCATTTTCCATTTCTTTCTGCAATTTTTGTACCAATTTCTCTTTATCTTCTGTCGAATAATTTTCATTAATCTCTGCTGCTTGTTGAATCAAATGTTTTTGTTCGTAAGGATTTTCTTCAAAATCTGCTGCAGCTAAACTTAGTTTCGTTATTTTTTTGTTTAAAGCTTGAGGAACTTTATTGTGATCTTTGTTGTATTTCATCTGAATTTCACGACGACGATTTGTTTCATCAATCGTTAATTGCATACTATCTGTAATTTTATCTGCGTACATAATCGCCAAACCATTCACGTTACGAGCAGCACGACCAACCGTTTGCGTTAAAGAACGATGACTTCTTAAAAAACCTTCTTTATCAGCATCCAAAATTGCTACTAGAGAAACTTCAGGTAAATCTAAACCTTCTCTCAAAAGATTAACTCCAACCAAAACATCAAATAATCCAGCGCGTAAATCAGCCATAATCTGAACACGTTCTAATGTATCCACATCAGAATGAATATAACGACATCGAACGCCATATTTTGTCAAATATTTCGTTAACTCTTCCGCCATTCGTTTCGTTAAAGTAGTGACCAAAACACGTTCGTCTAACTCTACTCGTTTATTGATTTCTTCCATCAAATCATCGACTTGATTTTGTGTTGGACGAATTTCAATAATTGGATCTAATAATCCAGTTGGACGAATGACTTGCTCTACAACAACTCCTTCCGATTTTTCTAATTCATAATTCGCAGGTGTTGCCGAAACATAAATCACTTGATTTTGTAAAGCTTCAAATTCTTCAAATTTTAACGGACGATTGTCCATTGCGGCAGGAAGTCGAAAACCATATTCCACCAAATTCTCTTTACGCGAGCGGTCCCCACCATACATTGCATGAACTTGAGAAACTGTAACGTGCGACTCATCAATCACCATCAAATAATCTTCTGGGAAATAATCTAATAAACAGAACGGGCGAGTTCCTGGATCGCGACCATCTAAATATCTCGAATAATTCTCGATTCCTGAACAGTAACCTAATTCTTTAATCATTTCCAAATCAAATTCAGTACGTTCTTGCAAACGTTTTGCTTCGAGATGTTTTCCTATTTCATGAAAATACTCAACTTGTTTTCCTAAATCGATCTGAATATCAGCAATTGCGCCATTCAATGTATCTTTAGAAGTCACAAAAAGATTAGCTGGATAAATATTAATTTTATCTAGTTTAGTTGAAGTTTTACCTGTTTCTACATTGAAAACTGAGATTTCTTCGATTTCATCACCAAAGAAATTAATTCTGATTCCATCATCCGCATAAGCAGGGAAAATATCTAATGTATCTCCTTTAATTCTAAAATTTCCGCGTTGAAAAATACCTTCTGTTCTCGAATATAAAGCTTGGACTAATTTATGCAAAAAAGCTGTTCTCGAGATAATTTGCCCCGTTTCAATCTGAATCACATTTTTATGAAATTCTGTTGGATTTCCAATACCATATAAACACGAAACTGAAGCCACAACCAAAATATCGCGACGACCAGAAAGTAGGGAGGAAGTTGTACTTAAACGAAGCTTTTCAATTTCTTCATTAATTGATAAATCTTTCTCAATATAGGTTCCTGATGAAGGAATGTAAGCTTCTGGTTGATAATAATCATAGTAAGAAACGAAATATTCGACTGCATTATTCGGAAAAAATTCTTTGAATTCCATATACAACTGTGCCGCCAACGTTTTGTTATGTGCCAAAACTAAAGTTGGACGTTGCACATCTTGTACAACATTCGCGATTGTAAATGTTTTACCAGAACCTGTAACACCCAAAAGTGTTTGATAACGATCATTATTTAGAATACCATTTGATAATTCTTCAATAGCTTTTGGTTGATCACCAGTTGGCTTGAATTCAGAATTTAATTGAAACTGCATTCTACAAATTTACAAATTATTCAGATAAAAAAGGATTGTTATGAATTGTGATTTTACATAGAAGTTGATAAAAAATAAAAAGGCGACTTTAAGTCACCTTTTCATCAAAACCACAAAAAAATGAGAAAACTGTTTACTTAGTAAACAAACTTCCTTCCATTATTACAAGCTATTGCCCGCTATAACCATTGCAAATATATGTCGGTTTTCTGTGCGTGCACAATAATTTGTAATACTTTGTTTTATTGGTGTCGATAAAAGTTATTTATAATAGTGTTAAAACGTCTGATTACAACGTTTTCGTTGATTTGAATAAACTTTATAGTGTTAAGTTTACACTAGCGAATTTTCGCTAAATTCCATAATTTATCTAATTCGGAAATGGTTAAATCAGCTATGTTTTGACCATTTTCTTTCGCGATTTCTTCTAATTTCTGAAAACGTGCGATAAATTTTTTGTTCGATCTTTCTAAAGCATCTTCAGAATTGATGCCATTAAATCGTCCATAATTAATTAAAGAAAATAAAATGTCACCAAATTCCATCTCTTTATCAGTAGGATTTTGTTCTTCTTTGAATTCATTAATTTCCTCGATAATTTTATCAATAACTTGATCAGAATTTTCAAATTCAAATCCAACACCTTTTACTTTGTCTTGAATTCGGTATGCTTTTACCATTGCTGGGAGAGAAGTAGGAACGCCAGAAAGTACAGATTTATTGCCTTCTTTTAGCTTGATTTGTTCCCAATTTTGAAGCACTTTTTCTTCTGTATTTACTTCTACATCCCCGTAAATATGTGGATGACGATGAATTAATTTGTCACAAATACCATTTAAAACATCAGCAACATCGAAGTTGTTTTGCTCTGATGCGATTTTAGAATAAAAAACTAGGTGAAGAAAAACATCACCTAGTTCTTTTTTTATTTCATCCGAATCTTTTTCGATGATAGCATCCGAAAGTTCATAAATTTCTTCGATAGATAAAGTACGCAATGTTTCCATTGTTTGTTTACGATCCCACGGACATTTTTCACGTAATTCATCCATTATATCCAACAATCTTTCGAAAGCCTGTAATTGATCTTTACGTGTATTCATCTCTAATTATTCAGCGTCTTTATCTTTTTTTGCTGTTGTTTTTTTAGCAGCAGTTTTTTTAGCTGGTTTTTCTTCAGCCTCTTTTTTGTCAGCAGCCTTTTTAGCAGGAGCTTTCTTTTTTGGTTTTTCTTCCACAACAACTTCTTCTGTAGCTTCTACTTCAGCAACAGGAGCTTCTTGTGCTTGTTGAGCAGCCATTGCAGCTTCTACAGCAGCTAAGTCGATGTTTAATAATCCGTTTTTGTGTAAGATATTATACCATTGGAATAATTTTTTCAAATCAGAATCATAAACTCTTGAATCGTCATATTCTGGTAAAACTTCTTCCATATATTTACGCAATTCTGTACCAGAAGTTTTGTAATCGATCGTTTCTCCTCCGTTTTCTTTTTTGTAAATTCTGAAGAAAACTTCAGCCAAAGGAAATTCTTGTGATACTCCGTAAATAGCAACGTTGTCTAATAAACTAACATTGTAGTTAGAAGCGATTGAGATTTTTTTACCTTTTTCTAAATCTTCAACAACAAAACCACCTCTTGTTTGAGAAACTAAACGGTATAATCCTGGTTTTCCTGAAATTGCGATAACTCTTGATAAATCCATATTCTATTATGTTTAAGGGTCTATGAAGGGAATTTCATTTTGTAACTCGTGTTTACTTTCCCTTTTGTTATATTTTTTAATTTATTACTTATTAATTTCTTTTTAAAGCTCGAAATATAGTCAATAAAAAGCTTTCCTTCCAAATGATCGTATTCGTGTTGAATAACTCGAGCGCGAATATCCGAAAAAGTTTCGGTATGTTTCACCCAATTTTCATCAAAATATTCTAAAGTTACCGATTCTGGACGTGTTACATCTTCGTGAATGTGAGGAATACTCAAACATCCTTCTGTAAAAGCCCATTCGTCTCCTTCTGAACTACTGATTTTTTTTGGATTGATGAAAACTCGTTTGAAATCTTTTAATTCATCTTTTACATCATCATAATCTTCATCTTCTTCGAAAGGCGAGCAATCAACAACAAATAAACGTATATCTTTCCCGATCTGAGGCGCTGCGATACCAACTCCGTTAGAGTCATACATTGTATCGAACATATTTTGGATCAGTTCTTGTAAATTTTTATAATCTTGATCGATTTCTTGTGAAACTTTACGCAAGACAGGATCTCCGTAAGCTACAACTGGTAATACCATTTTCTGATCTTTTTTTATTAATTTAACGGCAAAGATACAATTTGTTATAGTTTATGTGATAAAAATGATTGTAAAATTATTACGGCACTCACTTTATCGACCATTCCTTTTTCTTGACGTTTTTTCTTTTTCATTCCTCCAGCAAACATTGCTTGAGAAGCCATTTTTGAGGTAAACATCTCATTTTCACGATGAATTTTGATCAACGGAAATTGTTCAGAAAATTTTTTCAAAAAAGGTTGAATTTGATTTTCAATCTCATTTAATTCTCCTGAAAAACGAACAGATAATCCAACTACAAGGTCAGAAACGTTTTCTTTCTCGATATATTGTTTCAAGAAATCCATCAATTTTGATGTATCAATTGTATCAACTGGCGAAGCTATAATTTGCAATTCATCGGTTACGGCAACGCCTGTTCTTTTTCCTCCGTAATCTAACGCTAATATTCGTGACATTTGGCAAATTTAAAAAAACGATTCAATAATAAATAATCTCTATGAAATCCCTTGATTATAATTTTTATATTTGTGGCTATTATTAATAAAGATGGAGAATTTAAAACAAATCATAGAAAAAGCTTGGGACAATAGAGAATTGTTACAAGAAGAGTCAACACAAATTGCAATTCGTGAAGTAATTGAGTTAATCGATAACGGACAATTACGTTGTGCAGAACCAGTTGGAGAAGATTGGCAAGTAAACGAATGGGTGAAAAAAGCAGTTGTAATGTATTTCCCAATTCAGAAAATGGAAACTTTAGAAGCTGGAATTTTTGAATACCATGATAAAATGGAATTGAAACGTAACTACGCTGAAAAAGGAATTCGTGTTGTTCCAAATGCTGTTGCTCGTTATGGTGCGTATATTTCTTCGGGAGTTATTTTAATGCCTTCTTATGTAAATATTGGTGCTTATGTGGACGAAGGAACAATGGTTGATACATGGGCTACTGTAGGTTCTTGTGCTCAAATTGGGAAAAATGTTCACTTATCTGGTGGTGTAGGAATTGGTGGAGTTTTAGAGCCATTGCAAGCTGCTCCAGTAATTATCGAAGATAATGCATTCATTGGATCTCGTTGTATCGTTGTAGAAGGAGTTCGCGTAGGAAAAGAAGCGGTTTTAGGAGCAAATGTTGTTTTAACAGCATCGACTAAAATTATTGATGTAACAGGTGACGAACCAATTGAAATTAAAGGTTATGTTCCTGCTCGTTCAGTAGTTATTCCAGGTTCTTACACGAAAAAATTTGCTGCAGGTGAATACCAAGTTCCTTGTGCATTAATCATCGGAACTCGTAAAGAATCTACAGATAAAAAAACTTCATTAAACGATGCATTGCGTGAGCATAATGTAGCGGTTTAATTAGAATAAAATTTTATAAAATATAATCCTCAGCAGTTTTGTTGAGGATTTTTTTATTTTCGAATCAAACATATTTTAGTAGTTTTGCTTTATAACTATGTTTTATGAAAATTTTGATTATCCAACACAAGATGATAGGCGATGTTTTAATCACATCATTGTTGTGCGAAAATATCAAAAAAGCTTATCCAAATGCTATTGTTGATTATTTAATCAATAGTAATACTTTGCCTGTTTTAGAGAATAATCCGTACATCGATCATAAAATTGTTTTTGACGAAAAAGAAAACAAAGGCTTGATGAATTTGATTAAATTCTCGAAAAAAGTTAATCAAAATAGATATGATATTGTAATTGATGCTTACTCAAAATTACAGAGTTGGGTGGATGTTTTTATCAATAATGCACCAAAAAAAATATCATATAAAAAGATTGGAAGAACGTTTTTGTATACAGATAATGTAGAAAAACATGACGAACCAAATTCATATTTAGGTTTAGCAATCGAACATCGTTTGTCTTTATTGAAGCCTTTAGGAATTGAAACGCCTTTGGCTACAGAACCAAAATTATATTTAACAGAAGAAGAAATAAACTTTGCGAAAGATTTATTCACAAAACATCAAGTTGATTCTACTCGTAAAACGGTTATGATTAGTTTGCTTGGTTCTGATTCTTCAAAAACTTATCCGTTGAATGAAATGGCAAAAATGGTTGATTTTATTGGTCAACATTATAATGTCAATATTTTATTCAATTATTTTCCGAAACAGTTACCGCAAGCAAAAGAAGTATATAATCAATTATCTGATGAAACCAAATCGAAAGTTTATTTTGAATTGTTGGGTAATGATTTGCGCGAGTTTATTGCAATTGCAAATGAATGTGATGTGATTGTTGGAAATGATGGAGGTGCAATTAATATGTCCAAAGCTTTAGGGAAAAAATCATTTATTATTTTTTCTCCTTGGATTGATAAAAAAGTTTGGGCAACTTTCGAAGATGGAATTAATCACACAAGTGTTCATTTGAAAGATTATTTTCCTGAAAAACTTGGAGATTTAAACAATCGTCAAATAAAAAAACAAGTTGATGAATTTTATTCAATATTTGATTTCGAGTTGTTTAAAGAAAAGTTAGAAAATTTTCTAAACAATAACTCATTGGATAGGCAATTAATAAGTAATAATAACGTTGAAATAGAAACTAAAAAAGAATATTCTATAGAATCAATGTCTACTAAAATTTCAGCTTTACTGATTACTTATAATGAAGAAAAAAATTTACATCGTTATTTAAATGATGTAGATTTTGCTGATGAAATTATTATTATTGATTCTTTTAGTACCGATAAAACAGAAAAAATTGCTCGTCAAAATCCTAAAACTAAATTTGTAAAACGTAAGTTTGATAATTTTACGAATCAACGTAATTATGGACTTTCTTTGGCAAAAAATGATTGGGTTACTTTTTTTGACGCAGATGAAGGAATCCCACTTGAATTAAAAAAAGAAATTGTTTCGGTTTTTAATCAGCAACCTACTTTTGATGCATATTTTGTTTATCGAAAATTTTTTTTTAATAAAAAACATATAAAATATTCGGGCATGCAAAATGATAAAGCTGTTCGAATTTTTAAAAAATCTAAATCTCAATATAAATCAGATAGAATGGTTCATGAGATTATAGAATGTAATGGTAGAACAGGTTATTTAACAAACAAACTTGATCATTTTACATTTGATAATGAACAAGAATATTTAGACAAACTAAATAGCTATTCTCGTTTGCGAGCGCAAGAGCTTCGTCTTAAAAATTTGAAACCAACATTTTATCATTATACTATAAAGCCTGCTTATCGTTTTTTTAATTATTTTGTAATGAGACTTGGTTTTTTAGATGGAAAAGATGGTTATACAATAGCGAAACTACACGCAATTTCTGTTGCTAATCGCTATAAATATTTAGACGAAATTTATAGAAAAGAAAATCAAAACTTAGGTTAAATAAAGAAGTTTAAGATTTTATTATACATTTGTCATACATTAAAAATAATATAATGAAAGCATATGTTTTTCCAGGACAAGGTGCTCAATTCTCTGGAATGGGTAAAGACTTGTACGAAAATTCTGAAATCGCAAAAGAGTTATTTGATAAAGCAAACGAAATCTTAGGATTTGATATAAAATCAATTATGTTTGAAGGTTCTGCAGAAGACCTAAAACAAACAAAAGTTACACAACCAGCAGTTTTTTTACATTCTGTTATTTTAGCGAAAACTTTACCAGATTTTAAACCGGAAATGGTTGCAGGACATTCTTTAGGAGAAATTTCTGCTTTAGTTGCAAATGGAACTTTAGATTTTGAATCTGGATTAAAATTAGTGTACAAGCGTGCTTTAGCAATGCAAGCGGCGTGTGAAGCTAATCCATCAACAATGGCTGCAATTTTAGGATTAGAAGACAAAATTGTTGAAGATGCTTGTGCAGAAATTGATGGCGTTGTAGTGGCTGCAAATTACAATTGTCCAGGTCAGTTAGTGATTTCTGGAGAGATTGAAGCGGTTAATGTAGCATGCGAAAAGTTGAAAGAATTAGGCGCAAAACGTGCTTTAGTTTTACCTGTTGGTGGAGCTTTTCATTCGCCTTTAATGAAACCTGCAGAAGAAGAATTAGCAAAAGCAATTGAAGAAACAACATTCAATACGCCAATTTGTCCAGTATATCAAAATGTAAGTACAACTGCTGTTACAGATCCTGCAGAAATCAAGAAAAACTTGATTGCGCAATTAACTGCTCCTGTAAAATGGACGCAATCTGTACAAAATATGATTGCTGATGGTGCGACTGAATTTATTGAGGTTGGACCAGGAAACACTTTACAAGGTTTAGTGAAAAAAATAAACAGAGAAGTAACGACTTCTTCGGCACAAATCTAAACGAAATGAAAACATACCGTTCCAATGGAAAATTATTCCTTATCGGGGAATATATTGTAATTGATGGAGCGAAAGCATTTGCATTGCCCACGAAATATGGGCAATGTTTGTTTGTAGAAAATTCATCAGAAACAGAAAATTTAATCATTTGGAAAGCAACGAAATTTGATAATTCTATTTGGTTTGAAACTGAAATTAGATTGAATGATTTAGAAATAATTTCTTCTACAAATGATAAATTAAGTCAATCATTACAAAATATTTTAAAACAAGCTAAAACTTTAAATCCTGATTTTTTTAATTCTAATAATAGTTATCAATGTTTAACGAAGTTAGAATATTCGCAAGAATGGGGATTGGGAAGTAGCTCGACTTTGATTGATTTAATTAGTCAATGGATTGAAATAAATCCTTTTGAATTGAATAAATTGACTTTTAATACAAGTGGTTATGATATTGCGTGTGCTCATCATCATCAACCTATTTTATTTTCAAATAATCCTATTGAAGTTGAAGATTTAGAATTGAATTGGAATTTTAAAGATCAACTTTATTTTGTTTATCTTAATCAAAAGCAAGATACGCAAGCTGTTGTTGGAAATCATTATAAAAACAAACCAAAAGATTGGAAAATGATTCAGGATCTTTCTGATTTGGTTGTAAAAGCAACTAAAGTTGAGAATTTAACTGATTTAGAATCTATTTTGGATGAATATCAAGCTCAGTTAAGCAATTTTATGCAAATTCCACAAGTTAAAGAATTGTATTTTCCGGATTATTTAGGAACTGTAAAAAGTCTTGGTGCTTGGGGAGGAGATTTTGTTTTAGTGACGTATAGAGAAGGAATGCACGATTATTTTAAAGAAAAAGGATATGAGATAATTATTCCATTTTCTGAAATGATAAAATAAAAAAAGCAGATTTGATTTCAAATCTGCTTTTTTGTTATTATTTTTTACCAATCATGGCTTTCAATTTCTTTTTTCGAGCTTGTTTTGTTTGAAATTTATGTTGAAATTCTTGTGTTTTATTCCACATTTCTTCAATTACTTCTTGTTCTGGTTTATTAATAAGTTTCGCATATTCTTTTCCCATAATTTCTATCATTTCTTTTTGAGGAGTTAGACGAGAAAAATTTTTAATTCGAATATCAAAACTCATTGAATTGTGAAAATTCATGCGATTTAAATCAACCAAATAAAACTCATATTGATTTTCTCCAACTTGCTTAATTAAAGTATTTCCAGGAGAATGATCTAAAAATTCAATTCCAGCTTCATGCAAATCAAATGTGAATTTTGTAAATTGTTTCAAGATTTCATTTCGATTTTCCCAAATCGGAATTTCGACTAATTCACGATAAGTCAAATCAGCTTCAACTAATTCACAGAAATAGTAACTATCATTAAAATTTATAAGGGTTTTATTTTCTACAAAAGCAATTGGATATGGTGTCAAAAATCCTAAACCAATCAATCGTTTTGCATATTCATAAGATCGTTCAGCTTTTGATTTTCTGAAAAATCGATATACAAATTTATTGACAATATTCGGAATTTTGAATGATTTAATCGTAGCAATTTTACCTGATTCTAATGTCTTTTTTTTGATAGAATTTCTTGTGCCTTTTGCAATATAATCGTCAATCAAGTCAAAATTGTCAAGAATGGATTTGATTTCAGTTTGCGTGGTTTTATAATTATTATTTACGACAATTTTCTGTGTCATTTTTCAAAATATTATAATTAATATAGAAAAAATCTATATTTCATTTTAATCTGTCAAAGATATGTCTATTTTTGTTGAAAATAAGGACAACTTAAAACAAGTTTTTTTAAAATTTTAGAACCTAACTTATGGTAAAAAAAATTCTTTTAGAATCTCATAATCTAAAGAATCGTGCAACTGGTTTCGGAGTTTTTAATTACGAATTGATTAAAGCTCTTTCTAAATTAAATTTTGATGATCAAATTTATTTACTTTACAAAAAACCTGAAGATTTAAGGACTGAATTTGGTACTAAATTTCATTATAAAAAATATTATAGTTTAATGCGCAATCCGTTTTTCAGAACGCGTGAAAAGTATGATGTTTGGCACTCCTTAAATCAAAATATAAAAGTTGAACCTTGTCATAAACCAAAAAAATATGTTTTGACGATTCATGATGTTAATTTTATGGAAGAAAATTCGCTTGATTATAGTCCAAATCACATTAAATATTTTAAAGAAAAGATTAAGCGAGTAGATGTTATCACATTTATTTCTGAATATGCAAAGAAACAAACTATGCAATATTTTGATATTTCGGGAATAGAAAATACAATAATTTATAATGGAAATTCAATTTCAGAAATTATAAATTGTGATGATTTTCAATCTCCATTAGATATTTCAAAACCTTATTTTTATACGATTGGAGCTTTTCTTGAAAAGAAAAATTTTGAATCACTTGTAAAAATGATGAAATTTTTACCAGATTTTAATTTGATTATTTCTGGGAATTGTACGAATGCCTATGGTCAAAAAATAAAAGATTTAATTGCTAAAGAAAAATTAGAAAACCAAGTTTTTTTATCAGGTAAAGTTTCTGAACGAGCAAAGCAATTTTATATGCAAAATTGCGAAGCGTTCTTATTTCCATCAACTGGAGAAGGTTTTGGTTTGCCTCCCTTAGAAGCGATGAGCTTTGGAAAACCAATTATTTTATCTGATAAAACGTCTTTACCAGAAATTGGTGGAAAAGATGCGTTTTATTGGAATGATTTTGAACCAGAATATATGAAAAATGTAGTGGAAGATGCGTTAAATCAATACAATCAAAATTCAGATTATTTTATAGAAGCTTATATCAAAAGAGCTGGAAGTTTTAGTTGGGATAAAGCGGCAAATGAATATCTAAAGGTCTATGAAATCTAAAATCTATTTTGCGATAAATAATATTTCGAAGAAAATCGACTTCATTCAACTTTCCTACAATACCTTTGCACTCAAATTTATAAAACAAATAAAATGTCAGATATAAACGAAATTGTAGCCAAACTAAAACAAGGAGAAACAATGCTTTATCCAACAGATACAATTCTTGGATTGGGTTGTGATGCGAAGAATGAGGCTGCAATCGAAAAAATTTATCAGATAAAAAATCGCCCTTCATCAAAATCGTTGATTATTTTAGTTGACTCACCACGCATGTTACAAAATATTGTTGAGGTGCCAGAATTAGCTTGGGATTTGATTGATTTGAATGAAAAACCTCTTACAATTATTTACGATAATCCAAAAGGTTTACCACAATCGTTAGTTGCAGAAGACAATA
This sequence comes from Empedobacter sp. UBA7620, assembly GCF_002484185.1. Lineage (NCBI taxonomy): Bacteria > Pseudomonadati > Bacteroidota > Flavobacteriia > Flavobacteriales > Weeksellaceae > Empedobacter > Empedobacter sp. UBA7620. Next base: position 20,497 of record NZ_DLJI01000025.1, read on the forward strand.
CAATTGCTATTCGATTAACAGACGATTTGTTTTGTAAGAAAATCATAGGGAAATTAGGTGGACCAATTGTGTCTACATCGGCTAATTTATCAGGAGAACCTTCTCCAAAAGTGTTTTCGGAAGTTAATCCTACTATTTTAGAGCGTGTTGACTTTTATCCAGACGAGACAAAAACCTTTGTGCCTCAGTTTACTGCATCAACGATAATTAAATTAGGTCTAGATAACGAAGTAAAAGTTATTAGAGAGTAGTTTTTTATTTCAAAACATATACTTTTGCAGAATGAAAATCTTAGAAGCCGTATCAAATCCAATTTTTAATAATGTAGCAGAAGTTGCTGATGAAATTAATCAAGAAACTTATGTAGTTGGTGGATTTGTACGCGATTATTTATTGAATCGTGGTCAGAAAAAAGACATCGATTTTGTAACAGTAGGAAATGGAATTTTATTGGCTAAAGAATTAGCTAATAAATTAGGACATACATCACAAGTTTCAGTTTTTAAACGTTTTGGAACAGCAATGTTCAAATATAAAGACACAGATTTGGAATTTGTAGGTGCACGAAAAGAGAGTTATTCAGAAGATAGTCGAAAACCACATGTAGAAGACGGAACGTTGGAAGATGACCAAAAACGTCGTGATTTTACAATCAATACATTGGCAATTTCGATGAATAAAGAGAATTTTGGTGAATTAATTGATCCTTTCAATGGAGTTGAAGATTTGAATAATAAAATCATCAAAACTCCTTTAGAGCCGAATGTTACCTATTCTGATGATCCTTTACGCATGATGCGTGCGATTCGTTTTGCAGCTCAATTGGATTTTGAAATAGAAAAAAAATCTTTTCAGGCAATAATTGATAATGCAGAACGTATTAATATCGTATCTTTTGAACGCGTAATGGATGAGTTTCAGAAAATTATGATGACTGACAAACCTTCGGTCGGATTATTGTTGTTGGAACAATCAGGATTAATGCAACATATTTTACCAGAATTGGTTGCGTTAAAAGGAATCGAAGAGGTTGAAGGTCAGAAACATAAAGATAATTTTTATCATACGTTAGAAGTCGTTGATAATATTTCTGTCAACACAGATAATGTTTGGTTACGTTGGGCAGCGTTGTTGCATGATATTGGAAAAGCTGTAACAAAACGTTTTGATAAAAATGTAGGTTGGACATTTCATTCGCATGAATTTGTTGGATCAAAAATGGTATTAAAATTGTTCAGACGATTAAAATTACCATTAGGACCGCAAGTAAAATATGTTCAGAAGTTAGTCATGATGAGTTCTCGACCAATTGCTGTTGTAACAGACGATGCTACAGATTCGGCATTACGTAGATTATTGTTTGATGCTGGAGAAGATTTCGACGATTTAATTACGCTTTGCAAAGCTGATATTACAACAAAAAATGAACGTAAACAAAAACGTTTCAAACAAAATTTTGAAGTTGTAGAACAAAAAATAAAAGATGTTGAAGAACGTGATAAAGTACGTAATTTTCAACCACCAATTACAGGTGAACAAATAATGAAAATATTTGATATTCAGCCAGGAAAAGAGATTGGAATCTTAAAAAATGCCATCAAAGAAGCAATTTTAGAAGGCGAAGTAGAAAATAATTATAATTCTGCATTAGAATTTGTAATTAATATGGGAAAAGATTTAAATTTGGAACCGAAAAATATTTAGAAAGTGATATATAAAATTCGTGTATTCCTTGATGCAAAAGAGGATGTTTTTAGAGACATAGAAATTAAAGAGAAGCAAACATTATTCACATTGTACAAAGGTATTATTAGTGCTTTTAGTTTACAAGGTGAGGAGTTGGCATCGTTCTATGAAGTAGATGAAGATGGAAACCAAACAAAAGAAATTCCTTTAGAGGATATGTCTGATGATGGAACTGATGAAACAATGGCTGATTTTTATATCAAAGAAGCTTTTGCTAATCAAGGAGATCGTATGGCTTTTGTATATGATTTTATGGAAATGTGGACATTTGTGGCTGAATTAATTTCTGTAGAAGATAAACCAGCTGTTCTTAATTATCCATTAACGGTTTACCGTTTCGGTTCAATGCCTCTTAAAGCGCCTAAAAAAGACATGATGGTTGATTTAGACGATGAAGAAGATATTGATTTTGCAGAAGATGCTGAATTAAATGATTTACAAATCGACGAAGATTTAGACGTAGACGATTTATAAAAACTACAACTAATCAACTTATATATCAAAAAATCTGAATGGCAACATTCAGATTTTTTTTGTGCTATATATAAACCATTTGATAATTTTTTTACTTCCTCAACCAACCATTTTTCCGTAACTTGCATCTACTGATAAAAGAAAGAATCTATGAAACAGCTACTGTTTTTATTATTAATTTTAACCAATTCGATGCTTATGGCTCAATCCCCAACGATTGATCAAAAGTGGAAAGAAATTGACCAACAAATGCAAAATGGTCAATTCAAGTCTATCCAACCAAAAATTGATGAACTAAAAGCTTTATCAAAAAAGCAAAATAATCAACAAAGTTATCTGAAAGCTTTATTTTATGAAGCAAAAATAAAAGTCGCAACTTCTGATGAAACAGATGATGTAAACTTCGTTTTTGATTTGTTTAAAAAGGATTTAGATGAAAAACCAACTGTCAATAATGCGATTGTTTATTCATATTTAGCCGAGTTATATCAATTGTATTACAACGAAAATCGTTGGAAAATCAATAGTCGTACAAATGTCGAAAATCAAGCAACAAATGATGTGAGATTTTGGACAGAAGAAACATTCAATAAAACGATTAACGATTATTTTTCTAAATCAATTCAACCAAAAAATGAATTAATCAATGCAAAATCTCAAGATTATAAAATGATTTTGAATCTTGCTGAGGATAAGAAAAATGCGCAACAACAATTGGATTTAACGCCAACTTTGTATGATGTTTTAGCGAAAAAATATATCAATTATCTGAATCAGAATAATGAAAAAGATAAAGCAAATCAATTGCTTACTGATTTAGTTCAATTGAATACACAAAAAAATAACGAAAATGCTGTTTTGTACAATGAATTGGTTTTAATTGATTCAAAACATGGTTCAACTTCGATTCAAGAAATTATTAAACAAAAAGAATCTTTAGCAACAAAATATCCAAAAGCGTGGTATTCATCTTATGTGTACGCAACTTTAGCAACAGATTATTATGGTTTGCAAGAAGATAAATTGGCTAACGTAAATAAGATTTTTGAGATACAACAAAAAGTTGCGAAGCTTTATCCAAATTCGGAGGAATTAGAGAATATAAATAATTTAGTTTCGAAGATCAAATCGCAAGAATTAAGTGTGCAAGCCGAGAAATATATCAACGAAAATCAGAATACTCCAATTCAATTAACGCATAAAAACTTATCGCAAGTTTTTGTAAAAGTTTTCGCTTATAATGAAGGTTTTGATGGAAAACAGAAAATACAAGCGTTAAACGTTTACAACGAAAATCGAATTTCAGAAGCGCAAAAATTTCTGAATAGTTTAAAAGTTGTTGATCAATATACAATTGATGTCAAATCGTTTGAAGATTATCAAAATCATTCAACAATAGTCAAATTAAATCCACTAAAATCTGGTCGTTATATTGTCCTTTTTTCGAATAATTCTGAATTCAAAATCAACACAAAAGACGATATCGATTATTTGGATATAATGGTTTCGAAATATGCGATAAACTCGCTGAATGAAAAGGTTTCGGTTGTGAATCGTGAAACTGGAAAACCAGAAAGTAATGTTGCGGTTGAGTTTTCTAATTTGTCAGATTATAATAAAAAGGAATTTAAAATTTTAACTTCGAATAAAGATGGAATAATCACTTTTCCTGCGACTTGGAGAAACTTTCAATATCGTGTAAAAGACGAACATACTATTTATTCAACGTATTACTACGATTACGATCGTTATGATGAAGATGATGATTCTTCTGTCAAGATTTTCACAGATCGTGCGATTTATCGTCCTGGACAAACGGTTTATTTCAAAGGAATTTATTATTCATCGAAAGATAAAACCCGAAACGTCATTCCAAATTCTAAATTGACGATTGCTTTGTTTGATGTCAATGACAAAGAACTTTCTAAAATTGATTTAACAACAAACGAGTTTGGATCTGTAAATGGAAGTTTTGTGTTGCCAAGTTCTGCTTTAACAGGGAATTTTTCGATTAGAGCTATTAACGAAGATGGTTATTATTCATTCAAAGTGGAAGAATATAAACGTCCAAAATTCAAAGTTGAAATAGAGAAAAATAAAGGTGTTTATAGTTTAAATGATAACGTAAAAGTAGAAGGAAAGGCGATTGCTTTTTCTGGTGCTAATATAGATAATGCAAAAGTTTCGTATCGTGTTTATCGTCAAGAAATTTTTACGTTTTGGCCTTGGTATCGTTCAATTCCAGCAGGTCGTGGAGAGCGAGAAGAAATTACGTTTGGTGATACAACGACTGATGCAGAAGGAAAATTTAATTTTGAGTTTGTCGCAAAACCAGCTTCGGAGAAAAAGAAAGATGAGGTAAGAACGTACAATTATTTTATCGAAGTAAATGCAACAGATATCAATGGAGAAACGCAGTCTGAGTCTTCTTCGGTAAAAGTTGGTGATACGAGAATGTCGTTGAATGTGGCTGTTTCAGAGAAAATAAAAGCGGACGATTTGAAAGCTTTCAAAGTTGAAGTGAAAAACTTGAATGATGAAAAATTAGATGGAAAAGGTCATCTTGAAATTTATTCGTTAAATGCACCAAAAGAAGTTGTTCGTCGTCAAAAATTCACAACAGATTATAACTTTTATTCGAAAGAAGAATTCAAAAAATTGTTTCCGAATGAGCCTTATGGCGATGAAATGAATCCAAAAACATGGACAACTAATCAAAAGGTTTTCGAAAGTGATTTTGATACAAAAGTTTCTGATGAAATAAAATTCAATCAAGCGTCAAATTTAGAAGAAGGTTATTATGTCATTAAAGGTTTTGTGTTAGATGGAACGCAAAAAGTTGAGGTGGATAAATTGGTTTATGTTTCGAATGAAAAGAAAGCAAATGTAATTAAAACACTTTTAGCAGTTTCGCCAAATCAATCAACTTATCAGCCAAAAGATGTTGCAAAAATTGAATTCAAATCGGGTTCTAAAAATATATTTGTGTATTATGAAGTAGAGGCGAATCAAACAATTATTGAGAAAGGTTTCTTGGATTTGAGCAAAAAATCAATCGTTGAAATTCCTATCAAAGAAGAATATCGTGGTGGAATTTATGTGAATTATGCGATGACGAAATTCAATGATGTGCAAACCGGAAGTCTTAATTTGGCAATTCCATTTACGAATAAAGAACTAAAAGTTACGGCTGAAGTTTTACGTGATAAATTGACGCCAGGCGCAAAAGAAAAATGGCAACTAAAAATTGAAGGGCCAAATAAAGATAAAGTTTCGGCTGAGGTTTTAGCAAGTATGTACGATGCTTCGTTGGATCAATTTGCGTCGAATTCGTTAGATTTTAATGTCTATAATTTTACGAATTCAAGAAGAAATAATCCATTTAATTTGTATCAATTTTATTCAACAAATCCTTCTCGAGCAATTTATTATCGTACAAATTATGATTTTTATGCAAGAGGATATGCAGGATTAGATCTTAATTTATTTGATTTTGGATTTGACCAATATCGTATGAATCGTATGATGAGAAAATCTGTTGCAGCATTAGCAAAGAAAGAATATGAAGAATATTTAAAAATGCCTGCTGCTGAGGCTGATTTAGAAGGAGTTGATGTAGCATTGAAAGGTAAAGTAGCTGGTGTAGTTACAAATTCTGATAATTTTATTCGTGGAGCCTCATCATTACAAGGAAATGAAAATGCACTTTATGTAGTAGATGGAGTTGTGTATGATAAAATGCCAGAACTTAATTCAGATGATATTCAATCAATTAATGTATTGAAAGGAGAAGAGGCGACTGCATTATATGGAGCAAGAGGAGCAAATGGAGTAGTGGTAATTACAACTAAAAAAGGAGCAAACGCAGCTTTAGATAACGTAAAAGCGCGCACAAATCTAAATGAAACAGCTTTCTTTTATCCAAGCTTAAAAACGGATGCAAAAGGAAATGTAATTATAGAATTTACAACGCCAGAAAGTTTAACGGAATGGAAATTCATGGCAATTGCGCATACACCAGACCTTAAAACAGGTTATTTAGAACAAAATGTTCGTACGCAAAAAGACTTGATGGTTGTGCCAAATATGCCACGTTTTTTACGCGAAGGTGATCAAATTTCGGTTTCGTCTAAGATTAATAATTTATCAGATAAGGTATTAAATGGTTCAGCGAAATTGATGTTGTTTGATGCGTTTACTAATCAACCAATTGATGCGCAATTTAAGTTGACAAATGCAGTTCAGAATTTCTCTGTTGCAAAAGGAAGTTCGGATCAAGTAACGTGGACAATTGATGTTCCGAAAAACGTACAAGCGGTTGTTTATCGTGTGGTGGCTTCGGCTGGAGATTTTTCTGATGGAGAGGAATCGGCTTTACCAATTTTGACAAATCGTATGATGATGACAGAAACATTGCCGATTTATGTAAAAGAAGGTCAAAAGAAATCGTTCCAATTTGAGAATATGATCAACAATAAATCGACTTCTTTGGATAATTTCAAATTAACGTTCGAGATGACAACGAATCCAATTTGGTATGCGATTTTCTCGTTGCCTTATTTGCGCGAATATCCTTACGAATGTGCTGAGCAAGTGTTCTCGCGTTTATATGGAAATATGATTTCGGAGAAAGTGATTAATTCGAATCCAAAAATTAAAGCTGTTTTTGATGATTGGAACAAAAAAGGTGAATTGAAATCGAAATTACAATTGAACCAAGACTTAAAAAACATCATTTTAGAAGAAACGCCTTGGGTAAAAAATGCGGAAAGCGAAGAAGAGCAAATGAAACAAATTGCGGTTTTATTCCAATTGAATCAAATGCAAACGGAAATGAAATCGGCTTTCCAAAAATTATCGGATAAACAACAATCAAATGGTGGCTTTGCTTGGTTTGACGGTGGTCGTCCAAACGAATATATCACAACGCATATTGTTTCTGGTTTCGGAAATATGAAGAAAATGGATGTGAATTTCAAAGCGTTTGAAATAGATGTGAATCCATTAATCAGAAAAGCAATTCAGTTTATTGATGATGAGAATTTGAAACGTTTCAAAGAGTTCAAAAAAGATCAAAAATCATTCAAAGATGTTACGTATTCAGACGGTTTACATTATTTATATGCGCGTTCTTTCTTCTTAGAAGATTATCCAATGACGAAAGAGTTAGAAGAAATGAAAACGGCGATGTTAAAGAATTTGAATGATACAAAACTTGATTTATCGTTGCAACAAAAAGTGATGGCTGCAATTGTGATGAATCGTTTCCAGATGCAATCTGCTGCTAAAATTGTTGTGAATTCAATCAAAGAAAAAGCAGTAGAATCGGATGAAATGGGAATGTATTGGAAAGAAAATCAACCTGGTTGGTTTTGGTATCAAGCGCCTGTAGAAACACAATCGTTGTTAATTGAAGCGTTTGATGAAGTGACAAAAGACGAAAAGTCAGTAGAAGAAATGAAAGTTTGGTTATTGAAAAATCGTCAAACAAATCAATGGAATTCGACAAAAGCAACGACAAAAGCGGTTTATGCTTTAATGAATTTTGGGAAATCTTGGATAGATGCTGATAAAGGAATCGAAGTGAAGATTGGAAATCAAAAATTTGATTTAGATAAAAATTCGCAAGCTGGTTCGGGTTATGTAAAAACTTCTTGGAACAAGGAAGAAATTAAACCAGATATGGGCAAAGTTGAGGTTTCAAAAACTTCTCCAGGTGTTGCTTGGGGTGCAATGTATTGGCAATATTTTGAAGATTTGGATAAAATAAAATCTGCTGAAACTGGAATCAAGTTCAACAAGAAATTATTTGTTAAATCGAATTCTGCAAATGGTCCAATTCTGAAAGAAATTACAACGTCAACGCCAATAAAAGTTGGTGATATTGTAACTGTTCGTTTAGAGATTTCGGTTGATCGTAACATGCAATTTGTACACATCAAAGATATGCGAGCAAGTGGTTTCGAGCCTGTGAATGTGCTTTCTGGTTACAAATGGAAAGGAGAATTTGGTTATTACGAAAGCACGCGCGATGCAGCAACCAATTTCTTTTCGGATTATATGAGAAAAGGAACTTACGTTTTCGAATATGATTTGAAAGCGAATAATGCAGGTAATTTCTCAAACGGAATTACATCGATGCAGAATATGTATGCACCAGAATTGAGTGCGCAAAGCGAAGGAATTCGTGTTGAGATTAAATAATCAATTCAAATTAATAAATCTAAAAAGAGCTGAGAGTAATCTTAGCTCTTTTTTTTTGAGTTATGAGAGGTTTATCGTTTAACCGCAAAGAATAAAGGATCATATTGCATAAAGCTTAAAGTGTTCAGCGTATAATAATGAATTATGCGAATTTCGCAAAACGTATCGCTTAAAGCGTTCAGCGTATCACGTTTTTATTTATCTTTAAAATCAAATAACATGAAATGAAGAAAACACTTCTATTCAATATTGTACTCATTCCTTTTATCGGAGTTGCGCAATTGCAAACCATTTTTCAATCTAAAATAGATTCGATTTATGAGAAAAATAAAGACGCTGTAGGAATTATTGTTCATGTTGAAGCGCCAAAACAAAATATTTCGTGGAGTTATGCAAAAGGAGTTTCGGATATTAAAACGAATAAAGTTTTAAATCATCAACAACCGGTTTTAATCGCAAGTAATACCAAACCTTATGTGGCTGTTGCAATTTTGAGATTAGTAGAAAAAGGTCAAGTCACAATCGATCAACCAATCAAGAATTTGTTGTCTAAGAAGACTCTTAAATTGCTCGAAAAAGATGGTTATGATTTGAATACGATTACAGTCAAACATTTGTTGTCACACACTTCTGGAATACAGGATTATGTCGATGATGCGTATTTTGAATTAGTCAATCAGCGTCCGCAATATAAATGGACAAAGGAACAACAGATAAAGCGAGCCATGGAAATTGGCGCTCCACAAAAAGTAGGAGAAAAGTTTAGTTACGGTGATATCAATTATTTGCTTTTAGCAGAAATTATTGAACAAAAAACGCGTCAACCATTTTACAAAGTAATTCGAGATTTGTTAAAGTATAAAGAATTAGGTTTGACACAAACGTGGTTTATCGATTTGGAGAAATATCCTTCGAAAACACTTCCGCTTGCGCATCAATATGCAGATAAATATAATTGGGATTCTGGGATTCGTATGATTTGAATCCATCTTGGGATTTGTACGGAGGTGGTGGGATAGCTTCTACAGCCAAAGAATCGGCTTTATTTTTTCAGTATTTGTTTGAAGGAAAAATTATTCAGAATAAACAAATTTTAGGTTTGATGTCGACGTATGTTTTGCCTTCGGATCAATCTAAATATTGTTTAGGTATTTATCACTTTGATCTAGGTTTTAACGCCTATTATCATGGTGGTTGGTGGGGAACAGATGTTATTTATTGCCAGAAACTAATGCAACAATTACAGTTTTTACTTTGCAAAAAGGCTTTCAGCATATCATCAATCCTTTTATAGGAAAAGAATTTCAGAAGTTGTTNNTAAAGACTCGCTACAAATTGTAACGAGTCTTTTTGATTAAATATAAGTGTATCTTACTTCTTAATATCTTGTGCGCCGAAAACCTGCTGTAACAACGATGTTGTACGCAACGCTTTATTTCCACGAATTCCTTCTTCTTTTTCTGCAACCATGTTAAACACACCATTTATTGTTTGTTGTGTTACATAAGCATTCAGATTTGGATCAATTTGGTTACCAGTTAACGTATTGTATTTTGTAATCAAATTATTCCAAACTTTATCCGCACCAACTTTTCCCAAAGAAGCTTCCACTTTTGGTTGAAAAGCCTTTGTTAAATCAGATGTTGTTTTTAGTTTTAAATAATTTGTAGCCGAATTATTTCCACCTAATAAAATATCTTTTGCATCAGTAATTGTCATTGATGTCACAGCATTTACAAAAATAGGAGCAGCCTCAGAAACAGCATCTTCAGCAGCAGAATTCAATAATTTGATTCCTTTATCCGCCAAACTTCCCATTCCTAAAGAACGCAAAGTTTTTTCAACATTTTGTAATTCTTCTGGCATCAAGATTTTTGCAACCGAATTATTATAAAAACCATTCTTTTGACCCAATGATTTTATTCCGTCGGTTAATCCTAATGACAAAGCTTCTTTCAATCCAGAGGCAACAGTTGCGTTAGATAAACCATTTAACTTTGTTAAGGATTCTGCAGAAATTGTTTTAGATTCTGTTGAACCATTTACAACTTTTATTGAATCAACTTTTACTGTTGAATTATTTTGTGTTGTCGTTTGAGTGTTTACTTTTTCGACTTCTTTTTTTAATGTTCCAAAAATTGATTTCAAATCTTGTGCTTTTGAATTTACTGCAAACGCTGAAATCAATGTTAAACTTAATATGATCTTTTTCATTTAGATTTTTTCTAAAAAATATTTCAGTTGGTTAATTCAATTATCTGACCAAAATTTAAAACTCACTTACAAAATGTAATTTCACTGAAGGAAATTTATCTTGCGTCATTTGAATTGTAAAAGCAGAATCTGCTAAAAATACCAATTGATTGAATTTATCTCTTGCTAAATAACGTTGTTTAACACGTTTGAATTCTAAGAATTCTTCTGATTTTTCATCTTCAACTTCTACCCAACACGCTTTGTGAACAGAGAAAGGTTCGTACGTTGCTTTTGCACCATATTCGTGCTCTAAACGATATTGGATAACCTCATATTGCAGTGCACCAACGGTTCCGATAACTTTACGATTATTCATTTCTAATGTAAATAACTGCGCAACACCTTCGTCCATTAATTGATCAATTCCTTTTTCCAATTGTTTTGCTTTCATTGGATCAGCATTGTTGATGTAACGGAAATGTTCTGGCGAGAAAGCAGGAATTCCTTTGAAAGAAAATTTTTCACCTTCTGTCAACGTATCACCAATTCTAAAGTTTCCTGTATCGTGTAAACCAACGATATCACCCGCAAACGATTCGTCAACCACTTCTTTTTTATCAGCAAAGAAAGCATTTGGCGCAGCGAATTTCATGTTTTTACCTTGGCGAACGTGGAAATAGTTGGTATTACGTTCAAATTTTCCAGAAACAATTTTGATAAACGCTAAACGGTCGCGGTGTTTTGGATCCATATTAGCATGAATTTTGAACACGAAGCCAGAAAATTTATTTTCATAAGGTTCGACAATTCTCAAATCTGTTTCTTTAGATTGTGGAGTTGGTGCAATATCAACGAAAGCGTCTAACAATTCGCGAACACCAAAATTATTAAGAGCAGAACCAAAAAATACAGGTTGTAAATTTCCGTCCATATATTCTTGCATGTCAAATTCTGGATAAACTCCATCAATTAAATCAATCTCATTACGAAGATTTTCGGCGTAAGTTGTTCCAATTAATGTGTCTAAATCTGGACTTGATAAATCCTCAACTTTCGTTGTTTCAGAAATTTTTTGTTTATTATCTCCAGAAAAAATATTGATGTTTTTCTCCCAAATATTATAAATTCCTTTGAAAGTTGCTCCAATACCAATTGGCCAAGAAAGAGGTGTTACTTGTAAGTCTAGTTTTTGTTCTACTTCGTCCATTAAATCAAACGCATCTTTTCCTTCGCGGTCCATTTTGTTAATGAAAACCAACATCGGAATTTTGCGCATACGACAAACTTCTACCAATTTGATTGTTTGTTCCTCAACCCCTTTTGCAACGTCGATTACCACAATTGCAGAATCTACGGCAGTTAGGGTACGGAAAGTGTCTTCGGCGAAATCCTTGTGACCAGGCGTATCTAAGATATTAATCTTTTTTCCTTTGTACTCGAAAGCCAAAACAGAAGTTGCAACAGAGATACCACGTTGACGTTCAATTTCCATGAAATCGGATGTCGCTCCTTTCTTAATTTTGTTACTTTTTACTGCTCCAGCTTCTTGAATTGCACCTCCAAAAAGTAATAACTTCTCTGTTAAAGTTGTTTTACCAGCATCGGGATGGGCGATAATTCCAAAGGTTTTTCTTTTATTTATTTCTTGTTCTAAAGACATCTTAATCAAATTTTCAGGTTGCAAAGATAGTTTATCTCACGAAAATTAGAAACATTATGGTTGATAGAATATTCTAAAGTAAATTGCGTTATTCTAAAAATAGTTGACGAAAGACGTATGAAAAAGATATTTTACTTTTTATTGTTGATGATTAGTTGGGTTGTTTGGGGGCAATATCCGACAATTCATCCATTGACTGGAGGTTTTACTTTTACAGGAGAAAAACTAGAAACTCATTTAACTGAATTTACATCAACTACTTCACAGTGTGGGTTTAATTCTGGGAAAATTTATAAATTCTATTCTTTTGAAGCTAATTTTGATATGGTTTTTGCATTTGATTTAACAGCGAAAAAACCAGATTTTAGATTTTTAGTTTGGAAAATACAAAAAGGTAAATTACCTGAAACAATTTTTTATAATGGAGGAACAATAAATGCAGATAGGTCAGTTCAAGGAGCGTCGTTATTAAAAGGAATGAAAGAAGGTGACCCTGATTTGTGTGAAACGTTTTCGGGAGCTAATGGTTATGCTAAAGCATTTGAAGGATCAGAACTTTTGAAAAGAGGTGAGATTGTTGTAATAGCTGTTTATGGAGGAAGTGATACAGAACCTTTTGATATAAAAGTAAATGTAGCTGAAGAGAGAACGATTACAAACTTTAATAATTTATGTTTTGGTCTATCTTATTCAGCAAGTCAAATTTATAATGCTATACAAAGTGATTCTGGTTTTAATGATATAAAATTATTTACAGATAATACATTTAGTACAGAGATCCCGATAGGGACTAGTATAAGTTCAGATACTACACTATATGCGCAAGTAAGAGATTCTTCTGGAAATCTAAAGTTTATTTATACAATTCCGATTACTTTTATTCCGGAACATCAATTTAATTTTAAAACTAATATTGAAACTGAATATGCGTGTACAATAAGCTACACTATTCCAAGTGAAGCAGATTTATTGAAGAAGCTTTTTATTGTAGTAAATACAGATTATTCAATCTCTTCAATAGTTATCGATGGAACAAATTATACACCAGGTCAAAATGTAAATTTAGCAGTTGGTCTAAACACTTCGATGAAAATAAAAGTTCATTACGGAGGCGGTTGTCCAATCGATTCTAATGAAGTTTCAATTCCTTTAGTTCAGGGAAAACCAATTTTGACTGATGATATTTCTGATGCAACTTGTGATTCTTCTTATAAAATAAATTTTGATCGAATTTATTCTAAGTTAGGAAAAGATAAAAATGCTTTTGACGTAATTGTAACCTTAGGCGGTTTACCTATTTCTGATGGACAATCAACTGTAATTACGACAACTTTAACGTATAAAATTAAAATAAAATCAAGAACAGGAGGAGGTTGCGAAAGTGATGAGGTTGATTTTGTAGTTACTAAAACTTCTCCTGCAAAGATTGTAGATGCTTCAATTAATAGAATTTGTTTAGCAGATTTTAATCAAACAGATTTGGATAAAGCCATTCTTATAATCAATCTAGGGAAAATATATAATCTGAGATTTTATAAACAAGATGGAACAGAAATTTTAGAATCAGAATTATTTAATTACATCAAAACAAATAAAATAGGAAAAATCATTGTAAAAGCATTGGCTGTTGATAATGGAAATACAATTTGTGATACAGATGTTGAGTTAACATTTAAATTAGATGAATCGACATTTCAAACTGTAAGTAATATTCCGACTTTAAATTCTTCTTGTTCAGAAGTTGGCTTAGGACATACTTTTACAATTTCTGAAATCGAAGCTTATTTAAAATCGAAATTTGGCAGAACAGATATTACATTTAATGGAATTTCAGATGAATTTCTTACAGATAATCAATCAAAGACAATCACTTTTCAAGTGAAAATAAATGGAGAAGGTTGTTGGTCAGAGGAAATGATATTGAAATTACAAGTCATTACAAAACCTAATGTAAACAACGCCTTGCATGAATTAAAAGCTGATTGTGATGATAAAATTACAATCGATGCACAAGTTTTGATCAATTTATTTGGGTCAAATTCTATTGTTGATTATCATTATGAAATTTTGCATAATAATTCAACACCATTAACTTTCGATGCAAGTGGAAAAGCCAGTGTAAAAGTTCTTTTCAAAAATAAATTAGACAATTCGTGTTTTATAGAAAAAGAAATTATTATCAATAAAAAACAAGATTTAATTATTGATATAGCTATTTTAGAAACGTATATAAAAGATCATCCTATTATTTATTGTGAAGAAGATGATGTAAATGCAAAAAAACAAATAGAAGATATTTTAGATTACATCAAATCAAAATATCCAATTTTAGTTGCGAAATCTACGGTTGACGAAATTTATACGATGTTCAATTCTAATAATGGGTTTGTTGAGATTGTTTTTGAAGATCCAAATTATTGTGGAACAGAAAAAATAAAATTCTATTATCAAAAAAATGCTTTACCAGACTTTGCTATTCCAGCTTCTGCTGAAATCTGTTCTGCTACAAAATATGAGTTAGATTTTGAACAATTAGCAAAAGAGAAAGGATTGGACGTTACTCAATATGATTTTTCGGTTGTTGGAGAAGATGCTATCAAAGTTTCAACTTATCAATATGAATTAGGAGTTGGAGATTATACGATCACAATTAGTAATAAAGATTCGGGTTGTCCGAAAGTGTTCACTTTAAAATTGACAAACTCAGAAACGCCAATTATCAATAAAATTACTATCAATGAAAAGAGCGTTATTGTTTCTGCAAAAGGAAATGGAAAGTTAGAATATGCGTTGTTTGATTCTGTAGGAAATGTAATCGTAGATTGGCAAACAAAGAATGAATTAATTATTCCAGATAATATCAAAAATAATAATTTTACAGTAAGAGTAAGATTGAATAATTGTGGAGTTTCGGAGCGTAAAAATGTTATTTACCTTGCTATACCAAATGTTGTAACACCAAATAATGATGGTTTTAATGATATTTGGCAACCAATGACAAAAGATGGTAAAGTTACCGATACATCAAATTCGTACAAATTGATTATTTTTGACCGTTACGGAAAACAGATATTGACACAAGAAGGAACAGATATTATAAAATGGGACGGAACGCTAAATGGTAAACCTGTTGCAGATGGGACATATTGGTATTTGTTAGAATTCTCGAAGCAATCAGATGATTTGCAAGTTTTATATTCTGGTAGTATATTAGTTAAACGAAAAATCAATTAATTGATTGAAAAATATTTATGAAAAAAATAACACTATTCATATTAACACTATTTTCACTTTCGAAAATAGAAGCACAACAAGGGTTACCGTTTTACAATCATTATTTGGTGAGCGATAAAATGTTAATTAATCCTTCGTACGCAGGACAAGACCCGAATGTGATTTCTATAACAGGAACGCATCGCAATCAGTGGGACGATTTACCTGAAAGTCCAAGTACACAAACGGTAAGTGCTCACGGAATTATTGTAGATCGTTTGGCGTTGGGAATGCAATTTTTCAACGATAGAAATGGGGCAGTTAAAATGACTGGTTTCGGAATTAATGCAGCATATCACATTCCTATTGATGATAGAAGTTATGATGGAGACGAAATCAATGTTTTCTCTTTCGGTGTTGGCGTTTCTAATGTTTCGCAACGTTTTGATTACTCAAAAATTATTGCAGAAGATCCAAATGATCCTGCTTTACAAGAAGATAAATATTCTACATATTTTGCGAATTTAGGTTTGTCTTTCAAATATGCTGGTTTCTCCGCTGGAGTGTCGGTTTTGGATATTCCGTTAAGCCAAAATGTGTATTATATTAACAATGTAGAACCGTTGCCAACGTGGTATTATTTCAATGTTGGATATAAATGGAACGTTTCCGAAGGAATTGCGTTAGAACCTTCTTTGGTGTATAATTTGAACTCAAATTCGGAGCGTCATTTGGATATCAATTTGATGTCGCATATTGGTTTTGGAGAGAATAATCAAGGTGTGGATATTGGAGTAGGGTACAAGCAAGGAATGGATTCTAAAAATAGCAATCCCTTATTTATTTCTCCAATCCTAAAGTTTAAAGTTGGTTCTTTAAAAGCTGGGATTTCTTACGATATAGGTTTGTCAGATTATCAAGTTGATGGTCGCAAGAACGGAATGTTATTTAGTTTAGGTTTCGATTTGCAAAATCCGTGGGGAGCAAGATTTGATTAATGAAAAGAATTATATAAGAATTTTTCACCATAAATTGATGATTATAAAATTTATAAATTACGATTTTAATATTCGTTTTAATAACAAAAAAACCTTCCATTTCGGAAGGTTTTTTGTTCTATTGTAAAGGTTGTTCTAAATTGTTAATCTGAACTTCACGTTTATAAATATAATAAGGTTGAAGACTTTCGCGCGTTACAATTTTTTGTCCACGCTGCGAACCTGCAAACCTCGTAAAACCAGCTCCAATTCCGAAACCAACTTCATTTTTCAAAATATAAATTTGACGATAAAAAGGATAAACACCATATTTCAAATTCGGGATAGTTGGCAACGCTAAGTTTCCTTTATCATCTGCAATAGATAATACTTTTACCTTTTTAAGATATTCTTCAACTTTCGGATTTCCTTTGTCACTCAAAATATTCAAACCAATAATTCCGATTGCAGTTTTATCTTTTTGTACAAAATCAATCACTTTCTCAGCATCACCCATCGCTGTTACTTTTGCGCCATTTTCTACAGATAATTTTAGTTTATCATTTATTGTATTGAAATTCGCTGAGTTTGGATGATCGTAAACAAACGTTATTTTCGGATCTTTTTTGTATAAATTGTCCTTAATACTATTTACCGTAATAGAATTGATTGGATTATCAACAGAAGTAATAAAAACTGTAGCGTCCAAAGCAATAACAGACGAAATATATTTGGTTGTTGTTTTGTCGAATAAATGTTGTTGTTGTGCTTTTGTAAGCGGTTTACTTACCATCAAAACAGGAATTTTACCTTCGTAAAAATCTTTGATTGCTTTTTCTTCAATTTCTTCGTTAATCGTAATTTTCACATCTGGATAATCAACCATGTACATATCTGCCAACGACTGCGCCAAATTTTTAAAACTTGGATCTACCGTCATTGCCAAATCTCCATATTCGTGCAAAGCGCGCTTTACAGCAGTTTTTTGTTCTGCTTTTGTTGTTTTTTCCTTGTCTTTACAACTAAAAGTAGAAAAAATAAGAAAGGCCGAAAGTGAAAGTAAACTAATTTTTTTGATCATTTTTATAAGATTTTATTCCGCGATAAACACGAAAAGCGCCATAAACAATAAATAAAATACCTAATAACATGGCTTTTGTTTCATCTAATTTGATGATGAAAAACTGATATTTCCAAGTAAAAATTCCAATCAAAAAATAACCGAAACCAATCAATCCGTAAACAATATTCTTATTCATAATTCGCGACGAAGTTACAATTTTATTGTGTTAAGATTGACTTAAAACTTAAATTTTATACGACAAATATGCATTTAAAGGAACTTTTTCTGAATAGATATTCAATTTCTTAAACAATAGAAACCATCACACTCAAAAAAAATGAATGCAATGGTTTCAGAAAGAAAAGTATTATTAATTATTCGTTTGTTTGAAATCTAACCGGAATTGAGAAAATTAAATTTGCATCAGAACCATCTTCTAATTTTGCAGGCGTTATTTTTTTACCTTTTCTTAGAATTTGTTTATTGATACGCTCCAACGCAGATTTAGCTTCTTTCCCTAAATCTTGATTACTTCCGCTTAACGGTTTTACTTGTGAAATTTCTCCATTTTTGTTTACAATAAATTGCATTTTAGCAACGGCTGAACCAATATTATTTCGAGAAGCAGTTTCGGCAAAATCACTTAATTCTCCACCTAACTCTTTCGAGATTTTATCACTCATACATTTTGTCAATGCAGCATTTCCTTTTTTACTTTCGCTTTCACAACCAGGATAAATTGCCATTACCGCAGCATTTTTCGCTGTAATTGCAACATCAGGTTTTACAGGGGCTGGTGTTTTTGGTCCTTCTGGAATGTCTGTATTTTGTTTACCTACTTTATTTCCTTCGTCACTTTCTTTTCCTCCACCAACTTGTCCATTCGATTTATCACCATCTCTATCAAAAGTGCCTAAATCTTTTCCTTTCAGTTCGTCAACAGATTTTATAGTTTCTTCAATTTTCGGACTTTCTGTTGGAGTTGGAATAATATGTTTCGCCTGATCTGTTTTCAATTGAATTGTTTTTTCTTCCATCGGTGGATCTTCTTTTGGAGGAACAACTTCTTCAACTTTTTTATCGGGAGGAGGAGTTACATCATCTAAAATAACAATTACACCATCACCTTTTTTTGTTATTTCATTATTCATTGTTCTATTATTTGCATAAATAGTTCCGCCAGTAATTAATGCAACAATACCAATCCCTACAAAAAGAGATTTCATCAAATCTTGGCTTGCAACTTGTCTTAGTTGATAAGCACCGTATTCTTTGTTTCGATTTTCGAAAAGAATGTCTAAAAAAGCTTTGTTACTCATATCAATATAATTTAAGGTTAATGAATCCTTTTTCTTTATAGATTCATCTTTTTGCAAAAAGGTTGGTTGAGGTTTGAAAAATTTTCGAAAAAAGTTTAATTTTATTGAAAAGTAGATTTTTATGCAGCTACAAATTGATAAAAAATGCAATCAGAATTGGAACGAAATGAAGGATGCGGAGTCACAACAAAAGTTTTGTGATGTTTGTTCGAAATGTGTTCACGATTTAGATCATTATTCATTCAAAGAATTAAAAACTTTTCTGAATGATAATCCTACTGCTTGTGTAAAAATAAAAACCAGAAAATTAGAACAATTTAATTCATATGAAGCTTCAAAATCTATTTCTAATCAATCCAAAAGATGGTTACAACTTTCTTCTTTAGTTGGATTTTTAAGCTTTTCATCAATCACAAAAGCACAAACTGAGAATGATTCGATTGTTGTTCAAGGAATTATTAATGATGGTAATGGTTTTCCAGAATATGATATTCCAGTAAATCTTAAAAATTCGAAAAAGATTGTATATACAAATGAAAATGGTGAGTTTAAAATAAAAGTTCCGATTAATCAAGATTCTTATACTTTAGAATATGATAGTTATGGAATTAAAGAGTTTACTTTTACAAATCCTTCTATATGTCAGAATATAAAAACTGAAACAGGTGATGTTCTTTTAGGTGAAGTAGTTTACTATAGAAAATCACATTTCATCAAAAAAGTGGGTCGCACAATTTCTTGGCCATTTCGACAAATAGGGAAGCTTTTTTAGTTGATCCATATGTTTTTCGTCATTCTTGTCAATTAATTCAAATAAACTTCTCATTACAATTGGTGCATTTCGTTGATTAAGTTTATCTTTGTTCCTTAAATTTTTAAACAAATGCCAAGAATACTTACAGGAGTTCAAGCTACTGGAACTCCGCACTTAGGAAATATTTTAGGAGCAATTTCTCCCGCAATCGAATTAACGGAGAAAGAAGGAAATGACTCTTTCATTTTTATTGCTGATTTACACGCTTTAACGCAAATTAAAGATGCGGAAGTGTTAAAACAAAATACATACGAAGTGGCTGCAACTTGGCTGGCATTAGGTTTAGATCCTTCGAAAGTAGTTTTTTACCGTCAATCTGATGTGACTGAAACAACAGAATTAACATGGTATTTATTGAACTTTTTTCCATTTCAACGTCTTACTTTAGCGCATTCTTTCAAGGATAAAGCAGATTATTTAGCAGATGTAAATGCAGGATTATTTACCTATCCAATTTTGATGGCTGCGGATATTTTATTATATGATGCAGAAGTTGTACCCGTTGGTAAAGATCAATTGCAACATTTGGAAATTACACGTAGTGTTGCCGAAAAATTTAATCATCAAATGGGAGAAACTTTTGTTTTACCACAAGCTGCAATTGACGAAAATATTATGTTGATTCCAGGAACTGATGGAAATAAAATGTCTAAATCAAGAAATAATTTTATCAATATTTTCTTACCAGAGAAACAATTGCGCAAGCAAGTAATGTCGATTGAAACGGATTCAACTCCATTAGAAGATCCTAAAAATCCAGATACAGACAATGTTTTTGCTTTATACAAATTATTGGCAACGCCAGAACAAATAGAGGAAATGCGTCAAAATTATTTGAATGGAGGTTACGGATATGGTCATGCAAAACAGGCTTTATACGAATTGATTTTAGAAAAATATGCAGATGCGCGTACTAAATTTGATGAATTGATGAATGATAAAGCGACTTTGGATGCATTTTTAGAAAATGGAGCATTGAAGGCAAGAGATGTTGCACAAAAAGTATTGAAACGTACACGAAACAAATTGGGATTGAAGTAATTTGATCCAATTGTAAGTTGGCGATAAATAATATAACTTAAGCGATTGTTAATATTTATATAGTTCATTATTTGAAGTCATTTTAAATAAGTATCTTTGCAATATAAAATTAGAATCAAATGATTAAGGTTTCAGAATCAGCAAAAAATAAAATAATTTCACTTTTACAAGAAGAAGGAACTTCTATCGAAGAATCTTTTGTTCGTGTAGGAGTTACGAGTGGAGGATGTTCAGGTTTAAACTATAATTTAGAGTTTACAAAAGAACAAAATGCAGATGACAAATTGTTTGACGACAATGGTGTAAGAATTTTGGTTGACAAAAAATCATTTTTATACCTTGTTGGAATGACATTAGAATATTCGGGAGGATTGAATGGAAAAGGTTTCGTATTCAATAATCCAAATGCATCGCGCACGTGTGGTTGTGGAGAAAGTTTTGCAGTTTAAGATGAAAAAAATAGCTTTATTCGTTACGTTTTTGATTGGTTTCGTCGCTTTTGGACAAAATACAATTGTAGAAAAAGATTTGATGGTTTTTCAACCAACTGAATCTTCAAAAAAGTTGAATAAAGCCTATTCAGAACAACTGTTTTTCGGTTTGTTTAATGTAAAACCTTTTATAAAAGCGTTAGATTTAGACGAATCAAAAATCAAAACAATCACCATTACCAATGCATCAAACAAAAAAGTTGCGTACAAAGCAAATTATGATGTGACAGGAAATCTTCTTGATTTTGAATTGACAGATGAGGTCGCAACACCAACTAAAGTAAGTTATACGTACAAAGATGGTTTAATTTCTGCCGAAACAATAGCAAGAAAAGGAAGTGAAGCAAAAACAAATCAATTCTTTTACGACCAAGAAAATATGTATGTCAAAAACGGAAATAAACTTTTTGATATCATTTGGTTAGAAGGAGATGTGATGTTGAAGAAAACCTATATGGAGCAGAAAATTGGTTTCGAAGACCGATTAATGCATGATTGTAGAATTACAAAATCATTAGGTCAAGACATTAATAAGATTTGTTATAGCAATTCAACATTTAAGGTGCCATTCAAAATAAAAGAATATACGCCAGATGTTGCGCCAAAAACAGAAAGAATTAATTTGGTAGAAGGACCTTGGTCAGAAATTAAATTAATTGCTCAAAATAAATATCAGATTTCGAAAAATAATCAACCACAATTTGAGGTGATTTTAGATCAAAATCAACGATTAAAAGAATTCAAATTTTTAGGAAATAAAGCTGATAAACAGCAACCTTTACAGTTTAATTTTACCTATACATTTTATAAATAATAAGATGAGTAACACAAAATATACAGAAGACGATCTACGTGAAGATCTTGCTAGCCAAAAGCAATATGAGTTTGGTTGGACGACTGAAATGGAATATGAAGAATTCCCAGTTGGATTGAATGAAGATATCGTGCGTGCTATTTCAGCCAAAAAAGAGGAGCCTGAGTGGATGACGGAATGGCGTTTGGAAGCTTACCGCGCTTGGGTTAAAATGGAAGAACCAGAATGGGCAAACGTAACTTACGAAAAGCCAGATTTTCAGGCTATTCAGTATTATGCAGCTCCAAAACCAAAGAAAGAATTAGCAAGTTTAGACGAAGTTGATCCTGAATTATTAAAAACTTTCGAGAAATTAGGAATTTCTTTAGATGAACAAAAACGTTTGTCTGGAGTTGCGATTGATGTGGTTTTTGATTCAGTTTCAGTAAAAACAACTTTCCGCGAAACATTAGCAGAAAAAGGAATTATTTTTATGTCAATTTCGGAAGCAATTAAAGAACATCCAGAATTGGTGAAAAAATACATTGGTAAAGTAGTTCCGCCAACAGATAACTTTTATGCAGCTTTAAACTCGGCAGTTTTCTCGGACGGATCATTCTGTTATATTCCAAAAGGTGTTCGTTGTCCAATGGAATTATCAACGTATTTCCGTATCAACTCTGCAGGAACAGGACAGTTTGAGCGTACTTTATTAATTGCGGACGAAGGTGCTTATGTTTCGTATTTAGAAGGTTGTACAGCGCCAATGCGTGATGAAAACCAATTACACGCTGCTGTGGTTGAGTTAATCATTATGGATGATGCTGAGATCAAATATTCTACTGTACAAAACTGGTATCCTGGTGATGATAAAGGAAAAGGTGGAGTTTTCAACTTTGTAACAAAACGTGCAGTTTGCGAGAAAAATGCAAAAGTATCGTGGACGCAAGTTGAAACAGGTTCTGCGGTAACATGGAAATATCCATCTTGTATCTTAAAAGGAGATAATTCGGTAGGTGAGTTTTACTCAATTGCGGTAACAAATAATTATCAACAAGCGGATACAGGAACAAAAATGATTCACATCGGTAAGAATACGAAATCGACAATTATTTCGAAAGGTATTTCTGCTGGTAAATCTCAAAACTCTTACCGTGGTTTGGTGAAAGTGATGAAAAACGCTGAAGGAGAACGTAACTTCTCTCAATGTGATTCATTGTTGATGGGTAACGAGTGTGGTGCGCATACTTTCCCTTACATCGAAATCGAAAATAAATCGGCTCAATTAGAACACGAAGCAACAACTTCTAAAATTGGTGAAGATCAATTGTTCTATTGTAATCAACGTGGTATCGATACTGAAAAAGCGATTGCATTAATCGTAAACGGATTTAGCCGCGAAGTATTAGACAAATTACCAATGGAGTTTGCCGTTGAAGCGAAAAAATTATTAGAAATCTCATTAGAAGGTTCTGTAGGATAGTTATTAATAATGAGTTGATGTGATAATTTGTTAATGAGTTAATGATGGAAAAAGATAATATCATTTTAAAATTAACTTTAGAATTTTCACTATTAATTATAGAATATTGTGAAGAACTTGAATTGGATAAGAAATTTGTTATTTCAAATCAATTATTAAAATCAGGAACTTCAATAGGAGCAAATATTAGAGAAGCTCAAAACGCTGAAAGCTTGAATGATTTTATTCACAAGTTTAAGATTGCAGCAAAAGAAATTGATGAAACCAAGTATTGGTTAGAATTATGTCAATTATCTAAAAATTATCCAAATACAGAAAGTTTATCTGATAAATTGGTAAACATTTCTAAAATTGTGAATAAAATTATAAGTACATCAAAATCAAGATAATTAAAGAATTATCACATTAACTAATTTACAAATTAGATTATGTTATTAAATATAAAAGACTTACATGCTCGTATCGAAGAGCGCGAAATTTTAAAAGGTTTAAACCTTCAAATTAATCCAGGTGAAGTTCACGCGATTATGGGACCTAATGGTGCTGGAAAATCAACTTTATCTAACGTTATTACAGGTAAAGAAGAATACGAAGTAACGGATGGTGATATCGAGTTTGATAATGAATCAATCTTAGAATTAGCACCAGAAGAAAGAGCACAAAAAGGAATTTTTATGTCTTTCCAATATCCAATCGAAATTCCTGGAGTTTCTGTAACAAACTTCATCAAAACTTCTATCAACGAAACGCGTAAAGCACAAGGTTTAGAAGAAATGGGAGCTTCTGAAATGTTGAAAGAAATTCGTGCAAAAGCAGAATTATTAGGAATCAAAAAAGATTTCTTATCTCGTTCACTTAACGAAGGTTTCTCTGGAGGTGAGAAAAAACGTAACGAAATTTTCCAAATGTTAATGTTAAACCCAAAATTAGCCATCTTAGATGAAACTGATTCTGGTTTAGATATTGATGCTTTACGTATTGTTGCGGATGGTGTAAACGAATTCAAAAATGAAAACAATGGAGTGTTAGTAATTACACACTACCAACGTTTATTAGACTATATCGTTCCTGATTTTGTACACGTTTTAGCAGACGGAAAAATCATTAAATCTGGTGGTAAAGAATTAGCTTTAGAATTAGAAGCAAAAGGTTACGACTGGGTAAAAGAAGAAGCAGGAATCTAATTAATTTAGAAGTTAGATATTAGAAGTTAGATATTAGATATTAGAAGTTAGAAAGTGGTTATAAAATATTTTTAAATCCAGAATCTAAAATCTAAAATCTAAAGTCTGAAATCTAAAATCTGAAATCTAAAATCTAAAATCTTATAAAGATGATTGATTTAAAAGAAAATTTAGTTTCTCGTCATTTAGTGTTCAACGAAAAAAATAAAGTGAATAAAGGAATCGAAGGTTTACGTCAAGAAGCTATCGAAATCTTTAATCAAAAAGGTTTTCCGACACGTAAAGACGAAGAATGGAAATATACAAATCTTGCTCCTTTGTTGAAGGTGGATTACAAATTGTTCCCAGAAGACGAAGTTGCAGTAGAGTACAAAGACATCAAGAAATATTTGATTAATGATATCGATACATATACAATCGTATTCATTAACGGAAAATATTCTTCGTTTTTGTCAAATACAACACATGATGAAGCTGATATTTGTGTCTTGTCAAGCGCAATGCATAAAACAACTCATCAAGCTGTAATTGAGAATTATTATGGAAAAATTGCGAAAAAAGATGAAAGTTTAGTAGCTTTAAACACAGCTTTTGCAAAAGATGGAGCTTATATTTATGTTCCAAATAATGTGATTTTATCTAAGCCAATTCAGATTGTTTATTTCTCAACAGGAGCTTCTCAAGAAGCAATGTATCAACCACGCAATTTGGTTGTAGTTGGAGATAATGCGCAAGTTCAAATTATCGAAAGACATCAAACATTAGACGAAAAAGCGAACTTAACAAATGTTGTTTCGGAGGTGAATGTTGGACGTAATTCTGAAATTCATTGGTACAAATTCCAAAATGATTCTAACGATGCTTCTTTAGTTGACAATACATATATCAATCAAGAAAGAGATTCTCGTGCCAATGTATTTACGTTTGCTTTTGGAGGAAAAATTGTGCGTAACAATTTGAATTTCTTCCAAAATGGAG
This sequence comes from Empedobacter sp. UBA7620, assembly GCF_002484185.1. NCBI lineage: Bacteria > Pseudomonadati > Bacteroidota > Flavobacteriia > Flavobacteriales > Weeksellaceae > Empedobacter > Empedobacter sp. UBA7620. The sequence continues at coordinate 46,133 of NZ_DLJI01000025.1, forward strand.
AAAATTGTAACTCTGTAATGGACGGAATTACGGTGATTGATGGAAAACAACATATCGATCATCATACATTTGTGGAGCATAATTTCCCGAATTGTGAGTCGCACGAATTGTACAAAGGGATTTACGATGAGAAAGCGCAAGGAGTTTTCAATGGTAAAATCTATGTACATAAAGAAGCTCAAAAATTGAATGCATTCCAACAAAATAATAATGTTTTATTATCTGATGGAGCTTCAATTAATACAAAACCTCAATTAGAGATTTTTGCTGACGATGTAAAATGTTCGCACGGATGTACAGTTGGGCAATTAGAAGAAGAATCTTTATTCTACATGCAACAACGTGGTATTCCGAAGAAAGAAGCGAAAGCAATGTTATTGTATGCCTTTGCTGCAGACGCTTTGCGACATGTGCAAATTCCACAAATCTCAAATAGAGTAAACTCTATAATTGCAAAAAAATTAGGAGTTAGTTTAGATTTCGAATTATAAAATATAGTTCTGAGTTATACGTAATAAGTTTTAAGTTGAACTTATTTTGAAATATAAAGTAAGTATTTGAAACTATTTTGAATACTTACTTTTTTATTACACATCACTCATAACTCATTACTCAAAACTTAAAAAAATGTCAATAGATATTCAACAAATAAGAAGTCAATTTCCAATTTTAAATAGAGAAGTCAACGGAAAACCATTGGTTTATTTAGATAATGGTGCAACTTCTCAAAAACCGAAAGTTGTTTTAGATGTTTTAGACGAATATTACGAAAAGTACAACGCAAATGTGCACCGTGGAATTCATACATTAAGTCAAGAAGCAACAGATTTGATGGAAGAATCACGCCGTAAGATTCAGAAATTTATCAATGCGAAACATGATTACGAAATCATTTTCACGCGTGGAACAACGGAAGGAATTAACTTAGTTTCTAATTCACTTCGTAATGTTTTAACAGCAGATGATGAAATTATTATTACCGAAATCGAGCATCATTCTAACATCGTTCCTTGGCAATTGTTGTGTCAGCGAACTGGTGCAAAACTGAAATATATTCCATTAACTGCAGAAGGTATTTTGGATATTGAGAAGTTGGATGATTTATTGACAGATAAAACCAAATTAGTTTGTGTTAATCAAGTTTCGAATGCTTTAGGTGTTGTAAATCCGATCAAAACAATTATTGAAAAAGCGCATGCAAAAGGTGCTTGGGTTTTGATTGATGCGGCACAATCTGCTCCACATACAGTGATCGATGTACAAGCGATGGATTGTGATTTCTTGGTTTTTTCTGGACATAAAATGTACGGTCCAACTGGAATCGGTATTTTGTATGGAAAAGAAGATATCTTGAATGAATTACCACCTTTCCACGGAGGAGGAGAGATGATAAAAGATGTAACGATGGAAGTTTCGACTTACACTTGTTTACCTTTTAAATTTGAGGCTGGTACACCAGATATTGCAGGTATTATTGGACTTGGAGCTGCGGTAGATTTTATCAATTCTATCGGACTGCAAACGATTCACGATTATGAAAAAGAATTGGTAGATTATACCATTCAACGTTTATCAGAATTTGATGAAGTGGAGATTTATGCAAAAGATGCAGAGCATTCTGGTGCTGTTTCTTTTAACTTAAAATTTGATGGTGTTCATTCATCTGATGTCGGGATGATTTTGGACAAAAAAGGAATTGCGGTTCGTACAGGACATCATTGCGCGCAACCAATTATGCATCATTTCAATATTCCGGGAACGGTACGCGCTTCATTCGCTGTTTATAATACAAAAGAAGAAATAGATACATTTATCGAAGGTCTAAAAACCGCGATTAGAATGTTAGGATAATATTAAAAGGATTTCATTTTTTGAAATCCTTTTTTGTTTCAATTAATTTTTTATTTTTGACGTAATTAATACTAAAAACTTATGCAAACTAAAAATAAATTATCAGAACTAACATTAGATGAATTACAGACTAAACATAAAAAAGTTAATAAACTAACAATTACGATTCAAGTTATATTACTTGTAATTTCTATTTCACTTATTCTTGGAGTTTTTGCAAATTATTTAAAACCTTTAAACGTCGTTTTTGTTTCTTTATCTGTCATTTTTATTCCATTTATTACAGGTTTAAATCAAATCAACCAAGAATTAAAAAATAGAAATAATTAATTCTTAAGATTTTTATGAGTGATAAATGTATGACTTGTGGTAATTTGATTACAGAAAATTTCTGTGGAAATTGTGGTCAACGTAAAAATAAGAGAATTAATAAAACTTATATATTGGATGAATTGCAAGATTTGTATGCGCATACAAACAAAGGTTTCTACTATACATTAAAGAAAACAGCAATAAATCCTGGTAAAACAGCAAGGGAATTCATTGAAGGAAGCCGTGTTAATCATTATAAGCCTTTAATGTTTGCTCTAGCACTTTCTGGTATTGCATCATTTTTAAGTTATCAAGTAATTGGTTTAAATGACATTTTTAAAGAGACTTATAAGTCTATGGGACTTAATAATGAGTTTTCAAATGATATAATTGCCTTCTTAGCTAGTAATAATGCATTATTGATGTTAGCATTACTTCCATTTTTTGCTATACTTACAAAAATTGTTTTTAGAAAATGGGGTGAAAATTATTATGAACATGTAGTGATGAATTCATTTATTTTATCGTTTTATACAATAAGTTCAATATTAATAATTTATCCACTAATGTATTTTTTTAAAAATGATTTGGAAATTATTTTTAAAATCACATCATTAAGTTTTTTATTACTTCCATTTATTTTATTCTTCTTTTATAAGAATTATTATCCAACAAAATCAGTAAAATTGATTATATGGAAAATCTTTTTAATTTTTTTGTTAATGATACTTTCATATATCGTTTTAATAATCATATTTAGTCTAATAGTAGGTTTAATGATTGTAATAAATCCAGAGTTTGGAAACTATTTTAGAAAAAGTTAATTAATAAAACAATAAAAGGGAAACGAACTAATCCGTTTCCCTTTTATTTTAAACGCTAAAGAAGTACAATTTCATCAATTATAATTTCTGTAATCGTTTTTTGTTGATCATCTTTATCTTGATAATCTCGGTAAGTCAATTTACCTTCTATAGCAAGTTGTTTTCCTTTTTCTACGTGTTTTTCGATCACATTTACAATTGGTCCGTAAGCAACTAAATTGTGCCACGTCGTTTGCTGCACTTTCTCACCTTTGCTATTTGTGTAGCTTTCGTTTGTTGCTAGACTAAATTTTGCAAGCTTCTTTTCGTTTTCTAATGTTTTAACTTCAGGATTGCTACCAACATTCCCAATTAGCTGAACTTTGTTTCTTAATGTACTCATGGCGATAAATAATTTAAAATTAATGTATAACCAAATTTAAGAAAATGTTTTTAAAATATTCGTTTTTAAGTATTTAACTTTTATAAAACATGTTCTTTAAATAATCGATCCAAGGTTTTATCAAGGTTTGTTGTTTTACCTGGATGCGGACGAGAACTTTGGATAGACGAACTTCTGACAGCCGTTAACCAACGAAAACGTTCAGGCGTTTCGAAATTAGAGACAGCAGATTCGGGATGAATTCCTTCGGCAATTTTAGACAAAGCATTCAAATTACTGTCAATAAAATCAAGGTCTAATTCGTGGCAAAAAGCATTGATTCTATTATCATTAATAAAATATTTTACTTTCAAATAATCTTCTTTTTTAGAAAATATAATCACTCCAACATTGATAAATTCTTCGCGTTCAACTTTCGGAACCAAACGAAGAATCGCATACTCATATAAGATTTTTTCTGGCATTGTTTGCTTCGTTTATAAAAAGTTCGGTATGTTGTAATCGAGTTTTGATAAATGTTTTGTAGACCGTTTTCATTTCTTCGTGAGTAGAATGCGTAACTTCTGTTTCTAACCATTCATCAGGAATCAAATCGACAATTTTATCAATGATTTCATCATTCAAAATCGCTTTAAATTCTGCATCAACTTCTTCAAGTTTTGTCGCATTTTTCAATAAAACATGGTCTTTAATTGGTGTAAAAGGAGCAAGAGCCGCTTTTTCCCAATTGTCCCACGAATGATGAAAATAATAAGATGCACCATGATCTATCAACCACAATTCTTTGTGCCACATCAACATATTTGTATTGCGAAAAGTACGATCAACATTCGTCAAAAATGCATCTAACCAAACGATTTGCGAAGATAATTTATCATCAATTTTCATCACAGCCGGATCATAATTGATTGCGCCAGACAAATAATGCAAAGCCAAATTAGTTCCTTCGCTAAATTTTAACAAATCCTGAATTTCTTCATCAGCTTCGGATTGACCAAAATATTCGTCCAAATTTGCAAAAACTAATTCAGGAACTTTAAATCCTAAAACACGTGCAATTTCTCCTCCTAACAATTCAGAAATCAGCATGCGAGGGCCATGACCAGCACCTTTAAATTTTAAAACATATTTAAAACCGTCATCTGCATCAGCTAGTGCTGGCAAAGAACCACCTTCGCGCAAAGGTTGCAAATAGCGTTCAACGGTAACTGTTCTTAACTCAATCTCATTCATTCTCTAAAATTACGATGAAAAATTTAAAATAATTTTCACATTTATAATTTTTAAATATCACTAAACTTATAGACTTTTGAATGTTAAAATTTTTTAAAACAAAAGATAGTTGAGTAAACTTGTGAAAATAGGAAGATTTGTAATGCGTAAAAGTATGTTTATCGTTGGATTAATAACGGTTTTTACTTTGATCGTTGCATTGATTATTCAGATTTTTACTTCGTATTACATTTACAATTATCAAGGAAATATTCCGTCAGATTATCGTGTAGCAGTTGTCTTTGGTGCAAAAGTGCAAGCTAATGGACAACCAACTCGTTTTTTAAAAGATCGTTTGGATGCTGCAATTCGACTTTACAAAGAAGATCAAGTGGATGTAATTTTACTTTCTGGAGAAAAACTTCACGAGAATTTTAATGAAATTGATGTGATGGAAAAATACTTGTTGGATAGAGGTGTCAAAATTGAAGATACTTATCTCGATGGGGCAGGTTTGGACACGTATAGCACGATTTATAGAACCAAAAATATTTATCAATTTGATAAAGTGATTTTAATTTCTCAATCTTATCATCTCAAAAGAGCGCTTTTCTTAGGAAAAGTTTTCGGATTAGATTGTATTGGATATAATGCAGATAGCGGACCTTATAAAACAGAAGGTAAACAGAGTTTTAGAGAGATTTTAGCGAATATAAAAGCTTTGTTGGATATTGGGAATGAAAGAGCGCCTGAAGTGATTATAGCGCCTAAAAAATAAAAAACTCCGCTCAAAATTTTGAACGGAGTTTTTAGTTTAATATTCTGTTAAAGTAACAATATCAGTTGTAAAAGAAGTTAATTTATCCTTTCCGTTTAAGAAAGTCAAATCAACAATAAATGAAAATTGTGTTGTTTTTCCTCCACATTTTTCTACCAATTTAGCACAAGCTTCGGCAGTTCCACCAGTTGCCAAAACATCATCGTGAATTAAAACTCGCGCACCATCTTTGATGTAATTCGAATTTACTTCTATCGTTGCTTGTCCATATTCCAAATCATACGATTGACTAATTGTTGGAGGAGGTAATTTCCCAGCTTTACGAATTAATACAAAAGGGACTTTTAATTTTTGTGCAATCTGAATTCCGTACAAAAATCCTCGGCTTTCAATTCCACAAACAATATCCACTTTACCTTTTGCTTTTTCTACAAAAGCGTCTACAATTTCGTCCGAAAGTTCAGGATTTAAGAACAATGGAGTAATATCTTTGTAGACAATTCCTTCTTTTGGAAAATCGATAACGTCTACAATCGTTTGATTGATTTTTTCTTGAAGTGTTGACATTCGTTTTTAATAATGTTTTGTTAAGGAACAAATTTAATGAGAAATCATGTGCAAGAATTTGTTTTAACGAATAATTAATCATTCTAAATAATATTATAAACCTAAACTTGTCCAAATACGTTCCGGAATACGAACAAGACGTCGAGTTTCGGCATCAATACAACATAAAATAGTATATCCTTGATTAATTATTTTTCCCGCTTCATTATATATATTGTAATCAAATCGAATGCGAACACCTTTGTCGCGCTCATGAACTGTTGTTTCAATTTCTATTAATTCATCGTACAAAGCGCTACCAATATATTTTGTATGCATTTCGATAATCGGCATCTGAATTCCCATTGCTTCCAATTCGGCATAAGGAAAACCACGTTCACGCATCAATTCTACACGACCAATTTCATAAAACTCTGGATAGTTTCCGTAATAAACCACTTTCATTTGATCGGTGTGTTTATACAGAATACGAGTTTTGGTGCGAAAAACATTTAATTGTTCGGTTTGTTCTATCTTCTCCATAATTTTCTAAAACATCATTTTAATCTTCAAAAGTAGAGAACAAAAAAAAGACTTTATCATTAATTATATAAAAAATGAAAAAGTCTATTCAGTAATTTTTTTGTAATCCATCCAACTAAAAGAAGTTTGTGAAGAATCTTTTTGCTCTTCTTTTAAGAAATCATATTGAATTTGAATAATCGTTTTGAAAGTAGGATTTGCTATTTCATAATAAAAAGTCCTTACATTTTCTTCTTCACCTTGTTCAATTCGTAAAAGAGAAAAATTATTTTTGATGCCCAAATCATTTAAATGATTTTCTACTTTGATAATTGCGAAGTCAATTTTTTCTTGTGTAATTTCCATAGTGATACAAAAATAAGAATTAATAGTTTTATAAGCCAAAATATGTCCGAAAAGATTATCTTTGCATTACTTTTATTTTATCTAAAACTACTTATTGATTATTTTGAATTATACAAAGTATTTTTTAATATATCAATACCTAAATCATTTTTTTTATTCAAAATTTGTTCACAATTTTGTAGAGAAGGGTTGATGAAAATTTAACATTGACTTTCAGTAATTTACATTAAAACTTAAGCACTTTTGGACAATATTATGACGATAACTGCAAATTCTGTGTGGGAAAAATGCTTGTCTTTTATAAAAGACAACATTGCGGAAGATGCCTTCAATACTTGGTTTGTACCGATACGTCCGGGCAAACTAAATAATAATGTTTTAACAATACAAGTACCAAGTAAATTTTTTTACGAATGGTTAGAGGAACATTATATCAAAATTTTAAAAAGTGCCTTACAAAAAGAATTAGGTTCTGATGCAAAATTGGTATACAGTATTTTGATGGATCAAAAGTCGCAAGGACGTGAGCCATTTACGGTACGTATTCCAAGTTCGAACAAAGAAAAACCTCGCCCACAAGAGGTAGAAGCGCCAATTAATTTGCAAGCTGGTAAAATGATGAATCCTTTCGTTATTCCAGGATTGCAAAAATTAAAAATTGATTCGCAATTAAATCATAATTATACATTCAATAATTTTATCGAAGGAGAATCAAATCGATTAGCTCGTGCGGCTGGTCGTGCGATAGCCAAACGCCCAGGAGGGACTTCGTTCAATCCACTATTCATCTATGGTGGAGTAGGATTAGGAAAAACTCATTTGGTGCATGCGATAGGTTTAGAAGTAAAAGATTTACACCCAGAGAAAACTGTTTTGTATGTTTCTACTGAGAAATTTACACAACAATTTATAGAAGCAGTAAAAAATAATAATCAAAATGATTTCATTCACTTTTATCAAATGATTGACGTTTTGATTATGGATGATATTCAGTTTTTATCTGGAAAAGCAAAAACGCAAGAAGTTTTCTTCCATATATTTAACCATTTACATCAAAGAGGAAATCAGATCATTTTGACTTCGGATAAATCTCCAGCAGATATTCAAGATATGGAAGATCGTTTGATTTCTCGTTTCAAATGGGGATTATCAGCCGATTTACAAAATCCTGATTACAATACACGTCTTTCAATTTTGAAACAAAAATTAGAAAACGATGGTATCGAATTTCCTGATGAAGTAATGGATTATATCGCGCAAAATATTGATACAAATGTGCGTGAATTAGAAGGTTCATTAAATTCAATCATTGCGCAAGCAACGTTGAATAAACGTGAAATTACGTTAGATTTAACAGCACGTACGTTATCAAAATTAGTACAAACAGCTCGCAAAGAAATCTCGATTGATTACATTCAGAAAACAGTTTGTGAATACTTCAAAGTGAAGATTGAAGATATTCAGTCAAAAACACGTAAACGTGATGTGGTACAAGCGCGTCAATTAGCGATGTATTTTGCAAAACAATATACAAAAGCGTCTTTGGCAAGTATTGGTACGCAAATCGGTAAACGTGATCACGCAACAGTTTTACATGCTTGTAAAACAGTGAAAAATTTACAAGAAACGGATAAGCAATTCCGTGGTTATATCGAAGATATTTCACGTAAAATTGCAGATTAATCTATAAATACTTTTTTAATGAAAATTTTGATGGTTTGTTTAGGTAATATTTGTCGTTCTCCGTTGGCAGAAGGGATTTTACAAGCAAAGGTTGGCGACAATCATTTGGTAGATTCTGCTGGTACAGGCGATTGGCATGTTGGTGAACAACCAGATAGACGCTCGGTTTCGGTTGCAAAAAAACACGGTGTTGATATTTCTGATCAACGTGCGATGCATTTCAATCCAGTTTTTTTCGATGAGTTTGATTTAATCTTTGCAATGGATGAACAAAATTTAATCGATTTGCAACAATTGGCTCGGAACGAAGAGGTGCAAAGTAAAATCAAATTGATTTTGAAAGATGGAATAGGGCAAACGCAAAATGTGCCTGATCCTTACTACGATGGTGAAGATGCTTTCGAGCATGTTTATCAATTATTAGATGAAGCCACAGACGGAATCATCAAAAAATACAATCTTTAAAATTATACAATGAAAACGGCTAAAGTTTATTTGATTCCTTCACTTTTAGGTGAAAGCGAACACAGTAGAGTATTGCCTTTATACAATCTTGACGTTATTCGAGCAATTGATACGTTTGTGGTAGAAAACGAAAAATCTGCACGTAAATTTATCAAACAAGTTTGCCCCGAAAAAGTTCAAGCCGATTTAGATATTTACATTCTAAACAAAGATACAGAGCCAGAAGAAATGTTAGATTTGATCAAATTATTGGATCAAAACAAAACAATCGGAATTATTTCCGAAGCTGGTTTGCCTGCGGTTGCAGACCCAGGTGCGCAGTTGGTAAAAGTTGCGCAGCAGAAACGCATCCAGGTAGTTCCTTTGATTGGTCCATCGTCGATTTTGTTGGCGTTAATGGCTTCTGGAATGAATGGTCAAAACTTTGCTTTTCACGGTTATTTACCAATCGATAAAACGGAACGTAAAAAGAAATTGGCTCATTTGGAAGCAGAAAGTGCGAAAACCGGAATTGCTCAAATTTTTATGGAGACGCCCTATCGTAACAATCAAATGGTAGATGATTTAACGAAAATTCTTCGTGCCGAAACCAAGATTTGTGTCGCGTGTCACATTACATTAGAGGACGAAGACATCCGCACGTTATCGATCAAAGAGTGGAAAAATGAAAAGTATGATTTTCATAAACGTCCCGCAATTTTTGTCATGCAAGCTTAAAAATTTTATAAAATAGATCAACACTTCGTGTTTCTTTTCGCGAGTCGTTGCTCCAAAGTATACGAGAAAGCCAACATCTATATGTTGGCTTTCTCGTATAATCAGTTTTTGTGGTAAAAATAGTTGAAGTGAATTAAAATATTTTAACGATTAGGTTTTATAATTTCTTAAAATTCAACTTATATTTAATTATAAAATCATCCAAAATGAGAAAAATAGAACAACTTTTTAGTGAATATGGAGAAAGTCATCAAAATGGGATAAACAAAACCATTCATTGGATTTGTGTTCCTTTAATCTTTTGGACGATTCTTGGTTTTATTTCCTACATTCCAGCACCGCACTTTTATATTCCAAGTTTTGGTTATATCAGTATAGCTTCAATCATTGCGTTGGTAATTGTTTCGGTTTTTTATTTTAGATTATCGATTGTCGTTGGTCTAATTATGATTTTTCTAATGTTGATTATGGAATATTTTATTTCGTTGTGCAATCTTCAATTCGGTACAAAATCTTGGATAGTTTATTTGGTGGTATTTATTATCACGTGGATTTTACAATTTGTCGGACACAAAATAGAAGGGAAGAAGCCAAGTTTTCTCAAAGATTTACAATTTTTGTTGGTCGGACCAATTTGGTTGTTGGGTTTTATTTTGAGAAAAGTTGGTATAAAATATTAGTTATTATTTAAAGGTAATTAATTTTTCGTCAGCTATTATACTCAATATTTTAACAAGGAAACCACCAATGCATATTGTATAATTTTCCATTTTTAATGAATATTTTGATATGTCCATCAGAAATATTATGCTCATCTTCTCTTAATTGAATTACTTGTAACTTACCTTCATTATAAACATCTATTGTCCCAATATCATTCATTGCATTTGGAAACAATTTTTTAAGTTCTGTAATAGTTGTTTGTGAGGATAATTTTTTTCCTTTGTATAAGATGTAATTATTCTTTGAGAATCTGAATTCATCAACTGCAAATTCATTTTTAGAATTTTCAAAACGAGAGCCATCTTTATAATAGTATTTATCATCCATGTTTTTGGTTCCATCTTTATTTTCGAAAATATAAGAACAAGGAGCTTCTTCTGACATCAACATTATACTATCAGCTTTACCAAAAACGTTTTCAAAATCTTTTTTAGTAAAAAATCGTTTAAGTTTTCCATTAAAAAGAATGTCATCTGTTTTCATGACTTCATTTTGATTATTATCAGGTTTAGGATTTTCAGTATTTGTATTTTGAACAATATTAACTGAATTATTATTCATCTTTTTACATGAATAAAAAAATAGAATAAGGATGGTAATAGTTAATCTCATAGGTTAGTTGTAATTGTTTAATAATTAGTGATTAAGTTAAGATTTTTATTGATTACATTTTAAAATTATTTTTTGAAAATAATCTATTTCTTACTCAAAATTTCATTTACTTTTTTCTCAATAGCTTCTGATAATCTGCTAAAACCTAAATCATTTGGATGAATTCCGTCTGTAGAACCTTCGTTATCCAAACCAATTAAATTATCACCTTTCAATAAATACAAATCTTTTACACCTTCTTTTATCAATGCATCGTATTGTGTACGATAGGTTTGATTTTGTCTTGTCATATCTTCGTGAGCAGTTAAATCAAATTTACTCATTGGTCGAATCAAACTTTCTACCATCAAGATTGGTGTTTTTGGGTGATATTTTCGGAGTAATTTGACGAACGGAATTGTTCTACTTTTTATTTCTTCGGGCGAACTGTTAGGAACACAATCCAAAATAAACAAATCAACACCTTGAATATCTTTAATCATTTCAGCCAATTCAATTTCAATTTTTGCATTTCCACTCAAGCCAAAATTAATGAATTCGTAACCCATTTTTCGTGTTAAAATAGAAGGGTAATTCATTCCAGGACGACTTGCTGACGCACCTTGTACAATGCTTGAACCATAAACCACGATTTTCT
>NZ_DLJI01000066.1:0-268 GCF_002484185.1 Empedobacter sp. UBA7620
TTCGAGTCCCGTTTCCCGCTCAAATTCTGGTTCGTCCAGTATAGTTAATCTTTTAAGTAGTTGTTGAAACTCATTTAAACCAAGGTTAACGCGAGTCAAAAATTAATATCTTTATATAAATCAAAAAGTGTATTTTTACACTTGAAAATAATTTAAAGTTATTTTTTTAATTTAAGTATAACAATAGAAATTAATAAAAAGTAAAATGGCAAAGGAAACTTTCAACCGTAATAAGCCGCACTTAAATATTGGTACTATTGGTCACGTT
>NZ_DLJI01000066.1:351-1113 GCF_002484185.1 Empedobacter sp. UBA7620
GACCACGGTAAAACAACTTTGACTGCAGCGATTACTAAAGTATTAGCTGATGCTGGTTATTCAGAAGCAAAAGCTTTCGATCAAATCGATAATGCTCCAGAAGAAAAAGAGCGTGGTATTACAATTAATACATCTCACGTAGAGTATGAAACTGCTAACCGTCACTACGCACACGTTGACTGTCCAGGTCACGCGGATTACGTAAAAAACATGGTTACAGGAGCTGCTCAAATGGATGGTGGTATCTTAGTAGTAGCTGCTACTGATGGTCCAATGCCTCAAACTCGTGAGCACATCTTATTATGTCGCCAAGTAAACGTTCCTCGTATCGTTGTTTTCTTAAACAAAGTTGATATGGTTGACGATGCTGAGTTATTAGAGTTAGTAGAAATGGAAGTAAGAGATTTATTATCTTCTTACGAATATGACGGAGATAACACTCCAGTTATCCAAGGATCTGCTTTAGGTGCGTTAAACGGTGAGCCTCAATGGGTTGAAACTGTATTGAACTTAATGAACAATGTTGATGAGTGGATCGAGCAACCAGTTCGTGATCAAGATAAACCATTCTTAATGCCAGTAGAGGATGTATTCTCTATTACAGGTCGTGGTACTGTTGCTACAGGACGTATCGAGGCTGGTGTAATTAACTCTGGGGATCCAGTTGACATCGTTGGTATGGGAGAAGAAAAATTAACTTCTACTGTAACAGGTGTTGAAATGTTCCGTAAAATCTTAGATAGAGGTGAAGCTGGTGATAAC